>JASLGD010000213.1 GCA_030150305.1 Caldimonas sp.
ATGTAGCCGGCGACGATGACGGCGAAGCTGAGCAGGAACGGAATCCGCCAGCCCCAGCTGTTGAACTGGTCCTCGGGCATGTAGTGCGCGAGCGGCAAGAACACCGCGGCGGCGAGGATCTGCCCAGCCTGCACGCCCTGCAGCGTGAAGCTCGCATAGAAGCCGCGGCGGCCGAACGGCGCGTGCTCGAGGATCATCGAGCTCGCCCCCGAGATCTCGCCGGCAACCGCGAAGCCCTGGATCAGGCGCAGCAACACGAGCAGCGCCGGCGCGAGGACGCCGGCCTGCGCGTACGTCGGCAGCAGGCCGACGCCCATCGTCGAGACGCCCATCAGCACCATGCACAGGATCAGCACGTTCTTGCGGCCGTGGGTGTCGCCCCAGTGGCCGAGGACGAACGCGCCGATCGGCCGCGCGACGTAGCCGACGCCGTACGTCGCAAGCGACGCGACGATGGCGACGGTCGGGTCGCCCTTGGGGAAGAAGATCTGCGGAAAGATCAGCGACGCCGCGGTCGCGTAGATGAAGAAGTCGTAGTACTCGAGCGCCGAGCCGATCCAGCCGCTCGCGGTTGCCTTCTTCGTCTGGTGAACGCCCTGCGGCTCGGGCACGCTTGCGCTTGTTGTCGCCATGTCTCCTCCTGGGTGGCAGCGCTTCGGACGACGCGACGGTACGCCAGCCGGCGCGCTCGCGCCAGCCCGCACGCGCCGAAGCCAGCGTGACCAGCAGGGGATCGCGACCGCCGCTACGGCGGGCGCGCGACCTCAGACGTCGAAGAAGACCGTCTCGTTCTCGCCTTGCAGGCGGATGTCGAAGCGGTAGACGGCGGCGCCGCTGTCGAGCCTGCGGTCGAGCCGCTCGGCGACGAGCGTCTGCCGGCGCTGCTCCCACTCGATGAGGTTGAGGACCGCGTCGTTGGCGTTCGCCTCGGCCTCGTCGCTGAAGTAGATCCGCGTGTTCAGGCCGATGTTGATGCCGCGCGCGACGATCCACGCATTGATGTGCGGCGCCATGCGGCGGCCGTTCCTGCCTTCGACCGGGCCGGGCTTGATCGTGTCGAACGTGTAGACGCCGGTCTCAAAATCGGTGCAGCCGCGGCCCCAGCCGCGAAAGTTCGGGTCGATCGCCTTGCCGGGCTGGCGGTCGGCCGGGTGCGCGTACCTGCCTTCGGCGTTGGCCTGCCAGATCTCGATCAGCACGTCCTTCAGCACCGTGCCGATGCCGTCGAAGACGCGGCCCTCGATGCGGATCTTCTCGCCCTTGGTCTTGTCGTTCGCGAGCACGCTGCCGAAGTTCTTGTCGAAGATGTCGAAGCCGGCGGCGTGCGGCGCGAGACCGATGTGGACGTACGGGCCGGCGGTCTGCGACGCCGTCTCGCGGCGCACGACGAGCGCGCTGCCGCCCGTCGCTGCGTACGGCCCTTCGAGGCCGTGGCGATGCTCGATCCGTCCGCTCATTGCCGCTCTCCTTCGGGCGTCTTCTGGACGTGGTTCTCGAACAGCGTCGCGCGCTGGCCGCGCAGGACGATGTCGAAGCGATAGGCGCGGCTGTCGAGCTGGACGAATGCGCCGATGTCCTGCAACGCGATGAGGCCGCGGATCTGCTCCTCGCTCGGCACGACGCCGAGGATCGGGCAGCTGCGGATGAGCGGGTCGCCTTCGAAGTACATCTGCGTGATCAGCCGCTGCACCCAGCCGTCGCCCGAGATCGCGTAGTGGATGTGCGCCGGCCGCCAGTCGTTGACGCGATTGCGCCACGGGTACGGCCCGGGCTTGATCGTGCGGTAGGCGTAGTAGCCGTTCTCGTCGGTCAGCATGCGGCCGCAGCCGCCGAAGTTCGGGTCGAGGCTGCCGATGTACTGGTCCTTCTTGTGCCGGTAGCGGCCGCTCGCGTTCGCCTGCCAGACCTCGACGAGCGCGTTCCTGATCGGCCGGCCGAGCTGGTCGTGGACGTAGCCATGGACGACGATGCGCTCGCCGACCGGCATGCCTCCCTTGGCGTAGTTGAGGATGAGGTCGTTGTCGAGCGCGCCGAGCTCGTCGGCGCGGAAGACGGGCGCGGTGACCTCCGAGAGCGACTGCTGCAGCGAGATCAGCGCGAGCTTCGGGCTGCGCAGGACGCTCGTCTTATACTGCGGCGTGTACGCCGCGGGGTGCGACGTCGTGTCGCGCATCATGAATTCGCCATCGGGCTGCGGGGTGCGCATCGGGCCTCCTTCGTTCACACGCATCGCGTCCGATTCTGCGCCCGCCATGGCGGGCACTCCGGGCGCGGGCGGCGGGTGGCCGATTTCCTCCATGTCCCCCGGCCCTGGCCCGGACGGCCGGGCCCCCTCCTCCACTTACGGAAATCGGCCCCCCGGCCCCCGCGCCCGGAGGGAGAACCATCAACAGTGAAACGTGGTCCTCGCTTGGATCGGGACGGCAGGGCGCCCTGTTTTGCGGAAGTAAAGGAGGAGGGCCGGCCGTTCAGGCCAGGCCCGGGGGACATGGAGCAAAACAGGGCGCCCTG
>JASLGD010000216.1 GCA_030150305.1 Caldimonas sp.
CGCAGCCGCTCGGAGACGACGCCCATCAACCGCATCATGAACGCCAGCCCGAACGACGCGTCGCGCTCGAACGCGACGAGCAGCTCCTCGCCCTCGATCGCGAAGGCGGTGACGTCGTCGAGCGCGCGCGCCTGGAAGTGCTTGGCCGTGTGCGGCAGCACCGCCGACCAGTCGAACACGTCGCCGCCGTAGAGCGTCTGCACGCGCAGCACGTGCCCGGGCACCTCCAGCTCGAGCGCGACCATGCCCTCGACGAGCAGGTAGAGCACCGAGTAGTCGTCGCCCTCGTGGAAGATGACCTGGTTCGCCGCGAAGCGAACCTGCTTCGTCAGCGCCGCGACAGCAGCCCGATGCTCGGGGCGCAGCTCGGCGACGAAAGGATGCTTCTCGAGCCGATCCGGCGCGCTTTGCTGCATCGTGGTCTCCTGCTGCCGCGTTCGCGCCATTCTGCGACGACGGCCCCGCGGCCCGGTTGAGCTGGCGCAAGCGCCGCCGACGGCGCTCGGCCGCGATTGCACCTCGGCGCGTGACGCGTCCGCTGCGCGGTCAGCGGATCACCATCAGCGTGAACGGATAGACATACGCCTGCAGCGTCACGAACAGCCCCACCAGCGCCGCGAGCGCGAGCGAGTGGAAGAACACGTAGCGCAGGATGTCGCCTTCGTGGTTGAACCAGCCGGTCGCGGTCGACGCCACGACGATCGACTGCGCGTCGATCATCTTGCCCATCACGCCGCCGGCGCTGTTCGCCGCGCCCATCAGGTTGGGGCTCAGTCCGAGCTGGTCGGCGGCGACGCGCTGCATGCCGCCGAAGAGGACGTTCGACGCCGTGTCGGATCCAGTGAGCGCGACGCCGAGCCAGCCCATCAGCGTGCCGAAGAACGGATAGAGCACTCCGGTGTTCGCGAAGGCGAGGCCGAGCGTCGTGTCGAGGCCGGAGTAGCGCGTCAGCGTTCCGAGGCCGAGCATCAGCACGATCGTGAGCAGCGAGTAGCGCACCTTCCACAGCGTCGCGCCGTACTCCTTGAAGAGCCGGACCGGGCTGTACTTCATGAGCAACCCGCTGACGAGAGCCGCGAGCAGGATGCCGGTCCCGGTCGCCGAGAGCAGGTTGAACGTGTAGACCGCGGCCTCCTTGGTCGCCTTGGGCACCACCGGCGGCATCTTCTCGATCGCCTGGTGCAGCCCCGTGATCGGGAACGAAGGCGCGAACACGGCGTTGAGCGCGTTCTTCACCGACGGCAGGCCCCACACGAACACGAGGACGCTGAGGATCAGCCACGGCATCCAAGCGCGGACGACGACGTCGCGCGGGTGGCGCGCGAAGCTCTTCGCCGTCGGCGCCGCGGGCCCGGAACCCGCGGGCGCGCCGCTGCGCGCCGTCGTCGCGATGGCCTCCCGCGCGCTGATCGGCGCGCCCGCGGCGGCGAGCTGCGGACCGATGGCGCCGACCCGTGCGCCGGGCTCGACGGCCGCCGCGGCGGCCTCGCTGCGCTTCAGCGACGTCGAGGTCCAGATCCTCTTCGGCGTCCAGACGCGCAGGAAGAGGATCAGACAGACCATCGAGCTGATCGCCGCGATGACGTCGACGAGCTCGGGGCCGATGTAGTTCGAGACGAGGAACTGCGGAATCGCGAAACTCAGGCCCGAGACGAGGATCGCGGGCCAGACCTCGAGCATCGCCTTGCGCCCCGCGAAGGCCCAGATCAGCCAGAACGGCACGAGCAGCGAGAAGAGCGGCAGGATGCGGCCGACCATCGACGAGAGCGCCATCAGGTCGTAGCCGTGCACCTTTGCCAGCGTGATGATCGGCGTGCCGAGTGCGCCGTACGCGACCGGCGCCGTGTTCGCGATCAGCGAGAGGCCCGACGCGGCGAGCGGCGAGAAACCGAGGCCGATCAGCATCGCCGCGGTGACCGCGACCGGCGTGCCGAACCCGGCCGCGCCCTCGAAGAAGGCACCGTACGAGAACGCGATCAGCAGCAGCTGGAGACGACGGTCCTGCGTCACATTGGCGATCGAGTCCTCCTGCACCTTGCACGCGCCCGTCTGGTCGGCGAGGCGGTGCAGGAAGATGATGTTGAGCACGATCCAGCCGATCGGCAGCAGCCCGGTGAAGCCGCCCAGCATCGCCGCCTTGCCCGCCATCTCGGCCGGCATCCCGTAGGCGAGGATCGCGACCACCAGCGCGGCGAGGAGGCCGAGGCCTGCCGCGACGTGTGCCTTCAGGTGCAGGAAGCCGAGGCCGACGAGCATCACGACGACCGGCAGCGCCGCAAGGGCGGTCGAGACGAGCATGTTCGCGAACGGGTCGTAGCCTTGTTGCCAGATCATTCGGTTCTCCTTTGCCCGGCGGCGGGCGCTGCGACGGGGATGACGGTGAGCGAGCGGATGCCCTGCGCGCCGCGGATGAGAACGCCCTCGATGTCGGCGGTCGCCGACGGGCCGGTCATGAGGACCGAGTACCGCGCGTCGCGAAATCCCGGCGCGCGGTACGCGTCGTGGAGGTCGGCGACGATTGCCTTCGGATCGAGCAGCACGACGAGGTGCTGCGAGAGGAAGCCGATCGCGTTGACGATGAGCTCGCGCTCGCTCAGCCACACCGAGCCGGTCTCGGCGACGCCGAACGCGGCGCGGACGACGCCGACATCGACGTCGGCCAGCTCGCGCGGGTCGCGCACGGCGGCGATCGATCGCGTCCCTTCGACTTCCGGAGTCGAAGAGCAGATCACGCGCGCCGTCGGAAAGAGCGTGCGGACGAACGCATCGAGCGCACCCGAGGGCGGCGTCGCGAGCGCGCCGCCCATGCGGTGCAGCGCAGCGGCGAACGCCGCGAGCGGATCGTCGAGCCGGCGCACGAACGGGGGCACCGGCGGCAGCTCGCGCCACGCCGGCTGGTTGCAGCGCACGCGGGCGAGGACGAGGTCGCGCGTCGTCGTCATCGCGAGCCCTTGCCGCGGTGCTCGAGATACCACTGGCGAAACGTCTGCGCCGGCGCCGCCGGCACTTCGCGCTGCCGTCCCCAGGCGTTGAACGGGTTGTAGACGAGCGCTCGCGGCAGCTTCTCGATGCCCGCCGCCGCCGCTTCGACCGCGACGCGGTACAGCTTCGGGCTCGCCAGGATCTTGCCGGCGACCCGCATCGCCTCCTGCTTGACCATCGGCAGCTGGTGGCGCTCGGCGATGATCTGGCGCCACTTGTAGATCTGCGCGTGGATGTCGATCTTGACCGGGCAGACGCTCGTGCAGCTGCCGTTGAGCGTCGACGCGAACGGCAACGAGCTGTACTTGCGCAGGTTGAAGGTCGGATCGATGATGACCCCGATCGGGCCCGAGTACGTCGCGCCGTAGCTGAGGCCGCCGCTCCTTCGGTAGACCGGGCACGTGTTCATGCACGCGCCGCAGCGGATGCACTTGAGCGAATACCAGAAGTCCTCCATGCCGAGCCGCTCGGAGCGGCCGTTGTCGACGAGGACGACGTGGATCTCGGTGCCGGGCCGCGGCGCGCGGAAGTGCGACGTGATCTGCGTGATCGGCGAGCCGAGCGCGCTGCGCGAGAGCATCCGCACGAAGACGCCGAGGTGCTCGACCTTGGGCAGCAGCTTCTCGATCCCGATCGAGGCGATGTGCAGCGGCGCCAGGTTGGCGCCGAGGTCGGCGTTGCCCTCGTTCGTGCAGACGACGAAGCTGCCGGTCTCGGCGATCGCGAAGTTGGCGCCGGTCATCGCGGCGCCGGCCTTCAGGTAGTACGGCCGGGTCTGCTGACGCTGGCTCTCGGCGAGGTAGAAGACGTCGCTGTTGCCCGGGTCGGTGCCGATCGTGCGGCCGAAGACCTTGGCGACGTCGCCGCGCAGCTTGTGCACCGCCGGCACGACGATGTGGCTCGGCGGCTCGTCGTCGAGCTGCTGGATGCGCTCGCCGAGGTCGGTCTCCATCGTCTCGATGCCGCGGTTGGCGAGGAACGGCCGCATCTCGCACTCGTCGGTCAGCATCGACTTGCTCTTGACGAGCGTCGTCGCGCCGTGCGCCTGCAGGATGTCGTGGACGACCTGGTTGTGCTCGGCCGCGTCGCGTGCCCAGTGCACGACCATGCCGTTGGCGGTCGCGTTGCGCTCGAACTCGACCAGGTAGTCGCCGAGGTGGCTGAGCGTGTGCTCCTTGATCGCCGAAGCGAGCGAGCGCAGCTCCTCCCACTCGGGGAGGGTCTCAGTCTCGACGTCGCGCTTCCTGCGCAGGTCCCAGAGACGCTTGTCGTGGAACTCGGCGTGGTCCTTGGCCTCGATGAAGCGCGACGACGCCTCGGCGTGGTCGACGCGGCTCATGCTCGTGCCCCCACGCTTGCGGCTCGCGCCGCGGCGCTGCCCCCCGAGGGGGCGGAGCCCGGCTTGGGGCGGCCC
>JASLGD010000243.1 GCA_030150305.1 Caldimonas sp.
CCGGTCTGCACGATGCCGATGAAGCCGCCGCCGATGAAGCCGAGCCCCGAGTGATCGAAGTTGTCGCCGTTGTAGTCGTCGATCAGCATGCCGTGCGCGCCGGCGCCGATGAAGGGGTTGAGGATCTTGTCGGCGTAGAAGACGTTGACCGACGACGTGATCTGGTATGCATAGTTCTTGCCGATCACGCCCTCGCCGGTCGTGGGGTCGTACGGCTTGCCGATGCTCGAGATCAGCAGCAGCCGCACGTTGTGCAAGATGTACGCGGTGAGCAGGATCATCTCGGCAGGCTGCTCGAACTCCTCGCCCGAGGCGTCGACGTACGTGACGCTGACGGCGCGCTTGCCGCTGGAGTCGAGGTTGACCTTGATGACCTCGCACTCGGTGCGCAGCGTGAAGTTGGGCTTGCGCATCAGCACCGGCAGGATGGTCGTCTGCGCGGTCGCCTTCGAGTAGTTGCCGCAGCCGAACTTCTCGCAAAAGCCGCAGTACGTGCACGGCCCGAGCTGGACGCCGAGCGGATTCGTGTACGCGCGCGACATGTTCGCCGACGGCTGAGGGAACGGCTTGTGGCCGAGCGAGCGCGCCGCTTCGGCGAACAGAGTCGGCGGATACGTCATCGCCATCGGCGGGTTCGGGTA
The DNA here is from genome assembly GCA_030150305.1 of Caldimonas sp. GTDB lineage: Bacteria > Pseudomonadota > Gammaproteobacteria > Burkholderiales > Burkholderiaceae_C > Schlegelella_A. The sequence continues at coordinate 642 of JASLGD010000243.1, forward strand.
CTCGCGCTGCCGCGGACCTTCGAACGGGTTGCCGCCTTCCTGGATCGCCCCGTTCAGGTTGCCGGCCTTGCCGCTGATCCCGCACAGGTATTCGAAGCGGTCGTAGTGCGGCTCGAGCTCGTCGTACGTCACGCCCCAGTCCTGGATCGTCATCGTGTCGGGCACGGCGGCCTTGCCGTAGCGCTCGAGGTTGTGGCTGCGCGCGACGAAGTCCGATGGCAGGAAGCGCCACACCTGGCCGTTCCAGTGGACGCCGGAGCCGCCGACGTTGATGCCGGGCAGGAACGAGCCGAGCTTTCGCATCGGCAGCGCGGTCTGGCTCGCGTTGTTGCGGATCGTCAGCGTCTCGTGCGCCGCCGGCTGGAACAGTTCGTGACGCCAGTAGTAGCGCAGCTCGTCCTGCGCGAAGGTCGTCGCGAAGTCGGTCGGCGTGTCGCGCCACGCGCCGCGCTCGAGCGCGAGGACGTTCACGCCAGCGTCGGTGAGCTCCTGCGCGAGGATCGCGCCGGTCCAGCCGAACCCGACCACGAGCGCGTCGACCGAGGGCAGCCGCGTCGCCATCGTCAGCTCTTCGGCTTCGCCCATTCGGGGCGGCCCTTGAGGCCGACCGGAGGCAACGGATAGCGCTCGCCGTGGCGGCCGACGAACGCACTGTGGTCGTAGCGCGCGCCGGGAAATCCGATCAGCTTCCAGCCGACCATGTCGCGGTTGCCGCCGTAGATCGGATCGGACCAGAAGCCTTCCTGCGTGTTCTGCAGCAAGACGGTGAAGAACGCCTTCGCATCGACCGTCGGCAGCTCGGGCTTGCCGTCCTCGAGGTCCTTCAGCCAGCGGTCCTGGTCGGCGGCGGCGAGTTCGGCGAACGTCGCCGCGCGCTTCTCGTTCGCGACCGCCTGGTCGATCTCGCGGATCGCGGCGCGGTACAGCCCCGCCGGCGTGTAGCGGCTCTGATAGCCCTGCGTCTGCTCGCCCTTGGCCCACGGTCCCTGCATGTACCAGCGCGACGCGCGGCCGTACTCGCCGGCGAGCTGGCGATCGATGAAGACGACGGCGCCGGCTTCGAGCGCGCCGGGACCGAGGTCGTCGGCCGGGATCAGCCTCGCGACCGCTGCCGACAGGAACGCTGCTTCGGCGGCGGTCAGGAACCCGTCAGGGTTCTTGCCTTGGTTGGCCGGCGCGACGTTCGGCACGCTGGCGGTCCCTTCCTGCCACGGCATCTCGCGTTGCACGACCGCGGCGCCTGCGGCCGCCGACAGCGGCAGTGCGACGCTTGCACCGAGCAGGCGGCGTCGTTGCAGGGAGATGTTGGCGTCGCCCTCGGTCGCGTTCGACGGCGTCTGCGTCTCGCGCGGCTGCGAGCGCAGCCAGATCGTCTTCATGTCGACGCTTCCGGGCAACCGCCATGCCCGCGCCTCGCCGGCGTCATCGCTCGCGATCCGGCGCGAGGCGCGCGAGCACTTGGCGGACAGCGCCCTTGACCATGCCGCCCTCGTCCGGGTCGCCGTGCATGAACGTGTTCATGAAATGCCTGGCCTGCTCGAAGTTGATGTGCGGCGGCAGCGGCGGCACTTCGGGATCGGTCTTCACCTCGAGCACCACCGGCACCCCGGCGGCGAGCGCCTCGTCCCACGCGCTGCCGACGCGCTCGGGATCGTCGACGTAGATGCCCTTCAGGCCGATCAGCTCGGCGAAGCGGTGATACGCAACGTTCGGCAGCCGCTGCGTCGACTCGAACTTCGGAAAGCCTTCCATGACGCGCTGCTCCCACGTCACCTGGTTCAGGTCCTCGTTGTTCCAGACGCAGCAGATCCAGGTCGGGTTGCTCCACGTGCGCCAGTACTTCGCGACCGTGATCAGCTCGGCGAGGTTGTTCATCTGCATCGCGCCGTCGCCGACGAGCGCGATCACCGGCCGACCCGGGTGCGCGAACTTGGCGCCGATCGCGTACGGCACCGCGGCGCCCATCGACGCGAGCCCGCCGGAGAGCGAGCACAGCATTCCGCGCCGGATCCGCAGGTCGCGCGCGTACCAGTTGGCGCAGCTGCCCGAGTCGGAGGTGACGATCACGTCGCCCGGCAGCCGCGGCGAGAGCTCCCACGTCACGCGCTGCGGGTTGACCGGATTCGCGCTCGCGTGCGCGCGCTTGTCCATCAGCTCCCACCACTCGCGCATCGCCTTCGCGATGCCGTCGCGCCACGCGGCGTCGCTCTTCTGCTCGAGCAGCGGCAGCAGCGCGCGCAGCGTCTCGGCGCTGTCGCCCTGCAGGTTGACCTCGGTCGGATAGCGGATGCCGAGCATCGTCGGGTCGATGTCGATCTGCACCGCGCGCGCCTTGCCGCTCTTGGGCAGGAACTCCGACCACGGGAAGCCGGTGCCGACCATCAGCAGCGTGTCGCAGTCGTTCATCAGGTCCGATGAAGGCTTCGAGCCGAGCAGGCCGATCGTTCCCGTCACCCATGGCAGGTCGTCGGGCAGCACTGCCTTGCCGAGCAGCGCCTTGGCCGCGCCGGCCTGCAGGCGATCGGCGACGGCGATCACCTCGTCGGTCGCGTGCAGCGCGCCGGCGCCGACGAGCAGCGCGACCTTCTTGCCGGCGTTGAGCAGCTCGGCGGCGCGCCGCAGGTCGTCGTCGCGCGGCACGACGCGCGGGCGTGCGTAGCCCGGCGACGATCGCGTGTAGCCGTGCGCGCGCGGCGGCGCTTCGTAGTCGCACTCGGAGAGGTCGTTCGGCATCACGACCGCGGCGACGGCGTTGCGGCCCTTCGCGGTGCGGATCGCGCGGTCGAGGATGACGCCGACCTGCTGCGGCGTCGTGCCCTCCTGCACGTAGTCGGCGACGTCGGCGAACGCGCGGTCGAGGTTGACCTCCTGCTGGTAGTTCGCGCCGCGCACCGAGCGCGACGCCTGGCCGGTGATCGCGAGCACCGGCGTGTGGTCGAGCTTGGCGTCGTAGAGGCCCGTGATCAAGTGCGTCGCGCCCGGGCCGCCGGTCGACAGGCACACGCCGAGGTCGCCCGAGAACTTGGCGTAGGCGCACGCCATGAACGCGGCCATCTCCTCGTGGCGCGCCTGCACGAAGACGAAGTCGTCGCCGGCTTGCTCGAGCCCGCGCAGGACGCCGTTGATGCCGTCCCCGGGGTAGCCGAAGATGGTGCGGACGCCCCAGTCCTTGAGGCGCTGGACGAAGAATTCACCGACTGTCTGGGCCACGGGATGCCTCCTTCAAGTTCATGCAGCTCGTGGGCAATCCGGGGACCGGCGCGGGCAGCGCGAACACGCCGCCAGCGGCGGGGTTGCGGTCGGTCTTGCCGCTGCGGTGCGGGAACGACGCCGACGTCGCGCAATCGGTCCGACGAGGAAGTGCCCGGCGCGGTCGCAGCCGCCGTCGTTGAAGCAGAACCGGCGCTGGTCGCACGGTGCGCCGGCGAGCGAGCGCAGCGAAGCGTCTAGCGGATCGAAGAGCGCAAGACCGCTGCGCAGCGCAAGGCGAAGCAGCCGATCGACGGCGGCAGGCGAGCGCGCGCTGCGCCGCGTCGCGCTGCGCAACCGCGCCGAGCTGCGCTCGCTGTCCGCCGTGGTCGAGGCGATCGCCCGCCTCGGCGACCGCAGCGTGCGCGCTGCCGCGATGCACGTGCGCGGACGACCCGCGGGCTGCCGCGCGAGCAGTCGCGCGAAGCGCGGATCAGGAAGACCGCGAGTCGAAGACGAAGATCTCGCGCTCGGTCTGGCCGGTGTGGACGCGAGCGTGCTTCGTCTCCGTCCTGCCGTCGCGGGTCACGTCGATCGAGTAAACCCCGGGCGGCGCGTCGACGAGGACGAACGGGCCCTGCGCGCGCGTCTGCAGCACGGCGTCGCCGTGGCCGTCGCGGACGGTCACTGCCGCGTCGGACGTGTAGACCTCGCGGCCGTTCTGCTTCGCATAGATCTCGATCGACAGCGGATAGGCGCTGCGATGGCTGAGAAACGCCTGCGACTCGTCCTGGCCCACGCCGCCGCTCACGTAGCGGACATCGCCAGATTGCTGGACAGGTGGCATGCTCGTGACCGCGAACGCGGAGCCAGCAGCGCACAGCGAGGCGGCGACGAGAACTCGTCTGCGATCGATCATGATGACAACTCCTCAAGTGGAACGTCGAGTGTTCGTATGACTTCGCGAACGACCGCCGAGTTCCGGCGGTGGCCGTTTTGGATCGTCGCGCTCGTCGTTCTCGCTCTCGCTGCAGTTGCGCTCTGGTGGTGGTCGTCGCGCGCCCGCGTGCCGGTGGCCGTCGAGCCGTCGCCGCCGACGGCCCGCGCGAGCACGCCGCCCGCGCCGATCGCGACCGCGCCGGCGATCCGCTTCCCGATCGAACCTGTCGAGCGCGCGTCGGCGGCGGCCGGGCGCTCGACGTCGGCGCGGCGTTGAGCGATCTGTTCGGGCGCGACGCGGTCGAGTCGCTGTTCCAGCTCGACGAGTTTCCACGCCGCTTCGTCGCGACCGTCGACAACCTCGCGCGCAGCGAGATGGGGGCACGGCTGCGGCCGCTCCGCCCGGCGGGCGGCCGCTTCGCCGTCGAGCACCGCGGCGGCGGCGAGGTGATCGGCAGCGACAACGAACTGCGCTACACGCCTTACGTGCTGCTGCTGGAGAACGTCGACGTGCAACGTGCGGTCGCGGTCTATGCGCGCCTGTATCCGCTGTTCCAGCAGGCATACCAGGACCTCGGGTATCCGCATGGCTACTTCAACGACCGGCTCGTCGAGGCGATCGACCTCTTGCTCGCGACGCCCGAGCGCAGCGCGCCGCTTCGCGTTCATCTGCCGTCGCTCGCGGGGTCGACGCCGCCGCGGCCGTGGCTGCTCTACGAGTTCGACGATCCCGATCTGCAGTCGCTCGCCGCCGGACAGAAGCTGCTGCTGCGCATGGGTCCCGTGAACGAGCGCAGGGTCAAGGCGAGACTGCTCGAGCTGCGCAAGCTGCTCACCGCGCGCGCGGTCGCGCGCTAGCGCGGCGCGAGCGCGCCGTTCGCCACCGCTGCGCGCGCGGCAGCGTGGTGCGCCGCGCGCTCGGTCACGCGTACGTCCAGAGCATCTTGCTCGCGAGGAGGTAAAGCAGACCGGCGTAGACGCGGCGCAACGTCGCCGCGGGCAAACGGTGTGCCGCACGCGCGCCGAACGGCGCGGTGAGCGTGCTCGCGGCGACGATCGCGAGCAGCGCCGGCAGGTACACGAAGCCGAGCGCGAGCGGCGGCAGCTCGCCGACGCGCCAGCCGCTGAGCACGTAGCCGATCGTGCCGACGATCGCGACCGGAACGCCGAGCGCGGCGCCGGTGCCGATCGCGGTCGTGATGGCGACGCCGCAGAAGAGCATGAACGGCACCGTCATGAACGCGCCTCCCGCCGAGACCAGGCCGCTGACGACGCCGATGGCGACGCCGACCGCGACGAGCACCGGCGTCGCGGGCAGCGCGCGCGCCGCCGCGGGCTTGCGGCCGAGCAGGAGCTGCGTCGCGCCGGCGTAGACGATCGCGGCGAACGCGAGCGCGAGGACGCGCTGCGGCACCCAGCCCGAGAGCACGCTCGAGAGCAGCGTGCCCGCGACCATGGGCGGCCCGATGCGGCGCACCAGCGACCAGTCGACGCCGCCGAGGCGGTGGTGCGCCCGCACGCTCGACGTCGACGTGAACACGATCGACGCCATGCCGGTGCCGAGCGCGAGGTGCACCGTGTGCGCGGGAGCGAAGTGCTGCGCCGCGAACATCGTCGCGAGCACCGGCACGAGCGTCATCCCGCCGCCGATGCCGAGCATGCCGGCGAGGAAGCCGACGACCGCGCCGGTCGCGAAGTAGGCGAGCAACCAGGCGACGATCACCGCGCGGAGTATTGCATCGGCGTCGGCGGCCCGATGCGCGACCCCGTGCCGCGAAGTGAAACGCGAACGCGTGAGAGCACAACTCGTTTGTACGTGCAAGTGCGCGATCGGATCGATTGACGTCGCGCGCTCGACTGCGCAAGCATCGACGCACGGCGCGACGCACGAGCCCCGCGTCGCGACCTTGTCCTTCTTCCTCTCATTCGAATGCACAGCACATGACACCCCGCCGACAACGCACAGCGTTGCTGCTGCTCGCAGCAACAGCCGGATCCGCCTGGGCGCAATCGCCCGGTCCCAACAACGCGATCACCGACGTCCCGGGCATCGCCGTCGGCCACTACACCGGTGCCGACTCGGGCACGACCGTCGTGATCGGATCGAGCACGGCCGGGCAGGGCGTCGGCGGCGGCGTGACGCAGCGCGGCGGCTCGCCGATCACGCGCGAGACCGACCTGATGCGGCCCGACAACATGGTCGAGACGATGAACGCGATCGTGCTCGGCGGCGGCAGCGCGTTCGGCGTCGCCGCCGCGAGCGGCGTGATGCGCTGCCTCGAAGCGCGCGGCGTCGGCTTTCCGGTCGGCGGCGGCGCGGTCGTGCCGATCGTGCCGACGGCGACGACGTCCGACCGCGCGACGTGCAGCAGGAACACGGCGCGCCCCGACTTCACCGCCGGCATGCAGGCGTGCCTCGCCGCCAGCGACGGCGCGGTCGCCGAAGGCAACGTCGGCGCCGGCACCGGCGCGGTCGCCGGCGGCGTCAAGGGCGGCATCGGCACCGCGAGCGTCGTGCTGCCGAACGGCGTCATCGTCGGCGCGATCGTCGCCGTCAACTCCGAAGGCACGCCGTACACGAGCGGCGGCGACCTGCGCGCGGCGTCGTTCGGCATCGGCGACGAGTTCAGCGTGCTGACCCCCGCGGGCGGCCAGGCGAACAAGGTGCCGCCGAGCCTGCCCGGCGGGCCGCTGCGCAGCGGCACCAACGCGGTCGTCGCGACCAACGTCGCGCTGACGAAGTCGCAGGCGACCAAGATCGCCGAGATGGCCGACGACGGCGTCTCGCGCGCGATCGACCCGGCGCACACCGCGGGCGACAGCGACACGCTGTTCGTGCTCGGCACCGGCCGCGTCGCGATGGCGTCGCTCGGCGACGAGGCCTCGGTCGTGACGATGATCGGCAGCGCCGCGGGCGACGTCGTCTCGCGCGCGATCGTGCACGCCGTGCTCGCGGCGAAGTCGACCTGCCAGCCGAGCTACTGCGATACGTTCCCGTCGGCGTGCAAGAACCGGCGGTAGAAGGATCTCCACCATGCGACTCCACACCTCTCTTTGCGCGCTGCTTGCCGGGATCGGCGCCGCCTCCGGCTCGTTCGCGCAGTCCCTGCCGCAGACTCCCGGGCCGCTGAACGCGATCACCGACGTTCCCGGCATCCACGTCGGCAGCTACACCGCCACCAACGGCGCCGGCGGCATGACCGGAACGACCGCGATCATCGCCCGCGGCGGCGCGGTCGCCGGCGTCACGCAGCGCGGCGGCGCGCCGGGAACGCGCCTCACCGACCTCCTCAATTCGCAGAAGGCGGTCGGCGCGATCCACGCGGTGACGCTGAGCGGCGGCAGCGCCTACGGGCTCGCCGCCTCCGACGGCGTCACGACCTGCCTCGACTCGCAAGGCGTCGGCATGTCGGTGAACGGCACGCGCGTTCCGCTCGTCGCGTCGGCGATCCTGTTCGACCCGGGCCGCTGCGCCGACTTCACCTTCCGCCCGGACGCATCGTTCGGCGCCAACGCGTGCGCCGCCGCGAGCAGCGGGCCGGTGCAGATGGGCAACGTCGGCGCCGGCGCGGGCGCGCGCTCGGGCGGCGTCAAGGGCGGCCTCGGCACTGCCAGCGCGGTGCTGCCGGGCGGCGTCGTCGTCGGCGCGATCGTCGCGATCAACTCGTCGGGGCGCACGTTCGACGCGACGACCGGCGCGTTCTTCGCCGGCTACATCGCGGGTCCGAGCGATGCCGCGGTGTCCGCGGCGCAGACCGATCCCGGCGCTGCGAACCAGGAGCTGCTGCGCGCGACGACGATCGCGGTCGTCGCGACCAACGCGACGCTGACGAAGGCGCAGGCGAACAAGGTCGCGCAGATGGCCGACGACGGCCTCGCGCGCGCGATCCGCCCGGCGCACGGCACCGGCGACGGCGACACCGTGTTCGCGCTCGCGACCGGCCAGGTGACGACGGCGCCGAACATCAACGCGATCGGCGGTGCGGCGGCCGATGCGCTGTCGCGCGCGATCATGCGTGCGATCCAGGCGGCGGCACCGATCCACGTCGGCGCCTGCAACGTGCCGAGCTACTGCGAGCAGTTCCCGAACCTCTGCAAGCATTGACGCCGTTTCGGGTGCCGGCGCGGCGCCCCGCGCCGCTCGCGCGGACGGGGCGTCAGCGCTTGACGACGTAGCGCGTCACGACCGGCGGCTCGGCGCCTTGGTGGAACGCGAGCCGGCGCTCGCGCAGCGCGATGTCGGCCGCGGTCGCGCGCTGGAAGCGGCGCAGGTGCTCGGTCCACGACTCGTCGACGATCTCCTCGACGAAGCGCGCCGGCTCGCCGATGTCGCGCAGCAGGTCCCAGCCGATCGCGCCTTCGCTGAGGCGGACGCGCCGGGTCTGCTGCATGACCTCGACGAAGGCGTCGGCGCGCTCGGGATCGATCAGGTACTCGACGGTGACGACCACGCGGCCGTCGTCGGGCGGCGAGCCCGACGGCAGCACCGCCCAGCCGGACGGCGCCGGCGAGTGGTCGGCCTCCTCGTCGTCGACGTCGCGCACGTAGCGCACCGCGAGCAGCATGAGCAGGATGCCGCTCGCCGCCGCCGAGAAGAGCGCGGTCCGCATCGAGCCGGTCGTCGCGACCTGGCCCCAGAGCGCCGCGCCGACGGCGCTCGCGCCCATGATCGCCATCTGGTAGCTCGCCATCCCGCGCGCGCGTACCCAGTTCGGCAGCGACATCTGCGCCGACACCGCGAGCGAGTTGGCGACCGTGATCCACGCCATCCCGGCGGCGAGCATCGCCGGCACCGCGACCCACGTGTTCGGCGCGAGCGCCATCACGACCGTCGCGAGCGACTGCACCGCGGTGCCGCCGACGACGAGCGCGTCGCGGCCGAACCGCTGGCGCAGGCGCGGCAGCGCGAGCACCGCGACGATCGCACCCGCGCCCATCGACGCGAGCAGCATCGTGAACGTGCCGGCGTCGCCGCCGACGAGGCCGCGCGCGAGCAGCGGCAGCAGCGCCAGCAGCGCGGTCGAGTGCAGGAACGAGATCGAGACGCGCAGCAGCACGGCGCGCAACCGCGGCGACTGACGAACGAACTGGACGCCGACGCGCATCGCGCTCAGCAGCCGCTCCTGGCCGAGCGGGCTCGGCCGATGCTCGTGCCGCCAGCGCAGGATGAGGAACCCCGAGAGCAGCGACAGCACGGCGTTGAGCGCGAACACCCAGACGCTTCCGGCGCTCGCGATCAGCGCGCCGGCCGCGAGCGGCCCGACGATGCGCGACAGATTCATGGCGACGCCGTTGAGCGCCAGCGCCGGCGCGAGCTGCGCCCTCGGCACCAGCTCGGGAACGATCGCCGAGAAGACCGGCCAGCGCAGGGCCAGGCCGACGCCGTTGAGGAACACGAGCACGAGCAGGAGCGGCGTCGTCATCCAGCCGAGCGCGGTGACGGCGCAGAGCACGGTCGCGGTTCCCGCCAGCCAGAACTGCGTCGCGGTGAGCCAGCGCCGGCGGTCGAGGATGTCGGCGAGCGCGCCGCTCGGCAGGCCGAGCAGGAACACCGGCAGCGTCGACGCCGACTGCACGAGGGCGACCCAGATCGGCGTTCGCGTCAGCGTCGTCATCGTCCACGCCGAGGCGACGTCGGTCATCCACATGCACAGGTTCGCGGTCAGCCACGTGCTCCAGAGCAGGCGAAAGACGGGGACGCCGAGCGGCTCGAGCGCGGCCATCGAGCGCAGCGGCGTTCGCGAGGTGACGGGGGCGTCCATCGCCCTATTGAACCGCATTCGGCGTGAGCCGATTCGACCCCCGTTTCGCCGGGTTCGCGACCGCCTGGAGGCGGTTCGTCGCACCCGCTGGCTGCTGCCGGTCGATCTGTCTACAGTGCGGCCCATGGATGCGGTCGCGGCGTCGAACCCGCCGGTCGAGCGCGCGCACGCGCGATCGCTGCACCCCGACCTGCGCCTCGCCGGCTGGGTCCTCCTGCTCTGCGCCTGGGACGCGGGGATGTCCGCGCTGTTCGAGATCGCGCACGCCAGCCGGGGCTTCCACGGCGCCAGGGTGTGGCAGATCTGCCTGCTGAGCCTGCTCTGCATCGTGCCTGGCGTGCTCGTCGCGCGGCTCGTCTTTCCCGGCGTGCCGACGACGCCGCGCCGCTGCGTCCAGCTCGTCGCCGCGTTCGTCGTCGGCTCGGCGATCGGCGACGCGATCGCGTTCCTCGAGATCCCGCTCTATCCGACTCGCAATGCTGCCGAGAGCTTCCGGCTGTTCGCGTACAACCTCGCGACCTACGCGATCATGGCGACGTGCATCGTCGCCGCGCTCTACTGGTGGCGCCGCAGCAGCGCGATCGAGCACGAGCTGCACCGCAGCCGGATCGGCCTGCTCGCGCTGCAGGCCGATCGCGCCGACGCCGAGCTGCTGCGGCTGCGCACGCAGATCGAGCCGCACTTTCTCTTCAACACGCTCGCGACGATCCTGCAGATGTACCGCGGCGACGTCCCCGGCGCGCGGCGCACGCTCGCCGGGCTCGTCGACTATCTCGACGTCTCGCGCGTGCACATGCGGCGCGCGGAAACGACGCTGCACGACGAGCTCGCGCTCGTCGAGGGCTATCTCGACATCCAGCGGCTGCGCCTCGGCGGCCGTCTCCGCTACGCGATCGACGTCCCCGAGGAACTGCGCGACACGCGCATCCCGCCGGCGGCGCTGCTGACGCTGGTCGAGAACGCGATCAAGCACGGCCTGGCGCCGCGCCGCGACGGCGGCGAGGTGCGGATCGCCGCGCATCGCGACGGCGAGACGGCGGTCGTCACGGTCAGCGACGACGGCGTCGGCCTGCGCGCGACCGGCGGCCGCGGCCTCGGCCTGGCCAACGTGCGCGCGCGCCTGGAAGGCGTCTACGCCAGCGCCGCGTCGCTGCGCCTGACCGGGCGCAGCGAGGGCGGCGCGGTCGCGACGCTGCGGGTGCCGTTCGCCGCGACCATGAGCGCCGACGCCGCATGAGCTCGGAGAGCACTGCCGTTCGCGGCGCGCAACGCTGGCGTGCGGACGTGGCCGAGCGGATCGATCGCGCCTCGGTCATCGTCGCCTTCGCGTACGTTGCCTTCTGCGTCGCGCTCTCGTACGTCGAGCTGTCGTGGTTCGACGTCGTCCAGCTCGGCACGCGGGCGCTGTTCTACGTCGCCGTCGTGCTCGCCACGCTGCTGGCGATGGCGGTCGCGATGGTCGCCGTGGCGCGCGGCACCTCGCCGTGGGCCGCGTATCCGCTCGCGGCGGCGGCGGTCGCCGTCGTCGGGCTGGCGGCGGCGGTCGCGCTCGACCCGATCCGCTGGATCGGCGAGATCGCCAGCCCGGGGATGCGGATCGTCGCGTATCTCTCGTCGCTCTCGGCCCAGCTGGTCGCGCCGGCGATCCTCTTCGTCCAGCACGGCAACGCGACGCAACGCGTCGTCGCCCTGCGACGTCTCGAGGCCGAGCGCGCCGGCCAGGCCGATCGAGTCGCGCAGGAACGGCTGCTCGCCGAACGCTCGACGATTGACCACGACCTCGTCGTCGCCGCGATGCGGTTCGCGCTGGAAGCGCCGGACCACGAATCGGCGCGCGCCGAGCGCGTGCTCGAGACCGTCGCGCACTATTTGCGCGTGGCGCAGCAGCGCAACGCTTCCGATCGCCAGGCGGTCGTCGTCGCGCTGCACGCGCTGCGCCAGATCTGCGCCGGTCGCGAGGCAGCGGAGCGGGCATCGGCATGAGCGGCCGCCCGCGCGCCGTCGTCGCCGAGGACGAGCCGCTCCTCGCCGCCGGCCTGCGCGACGCGCTCGCCGCGCTCTGGCCCGAGCTCGACGTCTGCGCCGTCGTCGCCGACGGCATCGCGGCGCTGCGCGCGATCGACGAGCACGCGCCCGACATCCTCTTCCTCGACATCGAGATGCCGGGGCTCTCGGGCATCGAGGTCGCCCAGCAGGTCAGCGGCCGCTGCCACGTCGCGTTCGTCACCGCGTTCGACGACTACGCGGTGCAGGCGTTCGAGCAGGGCGCGATCGATTACGTGCTGAAGCCGCTGTCGATGCCGCGCCTCGCGACCGCGGTCGCGCGCCTCAAGCAGCGCCTGGACGGCGCGCCGGCGCGCCTCGACGGCCTCCTCGAGCGGCTCGCCGAGCCGCGCGAGAACGGCCACCTGCGCTGGATCACCGCGTCGCAAGGCAAGGAGGTGCGGTTGATCACCGTCGCCGAGGTCTGCTATTTCCGTTCCGACAACAAGTACACCGCGGTCGTCACCGCCGACGGCGAGGCGCTGATCCGGGTGACGCTGCGCGAGCTGATCGACCAGCTCGACCCCGCCGTCTTCTGGCAGGTCCACCGCAACACGGTCGTCAACGCGAACGCGATCGCGGGGCTCGCGCGCGACGTCAAGGGGCACCTCTGCATCCGGCTCAAGGAGCGCGACGAGACCCTCGCGGTGAGCGAAGGTCACGCGGCGCGCTTTCGCGCGATGTAGCGGCCTTACCCAGCGGCCCAGGCGAGCGGCCGCGATCGTCGCTGCCGCGCGCGCATGGCGATGAGCGCGACCAGCGCGAACGCGATCGCGCCGACGCCGAGCGCTCGTCGCGGCAGCCGTTGCAACGCGCCGACGATGAAGCGCGGTGGCGCCTGGCGCTGCGGCGCCGACGCCCGCCCCGGCGCGGGCGGCGGCCGGGCGATGCCCGGCGCGACGGCGAAGTGGTCGAGCAGCGCGGCGACGAAGCGCGGCAGGTCGTGCGGTCCGCGGCTCGTCAGCCAGTTGCCGTCGCGCACGACCGCGTGGTCGAGCCAGGTCGCGCCGGCGTGCACGAGGTCGTCGCGGATCCCGGGCCACGACGTCAGCGTCCGGCGCGCCGCGATTCCGGCGGAGGCGAGCAGCCACGCGCCATGGCCGAGCGTCGCGATCGGCTTGCCGGCGGCGTCGAACGCGCTCGCGAAGCGGCGCGCCGCCTGCGACTGGCGCAACAGGTCGGGGCCGATGAAGCCGCCGGGGACGAGCAGCGCGTCGTAGTCGCGCGGGTCGGCGTCGGCGAGCGTGCGGTCGACGGCGACGCGCGCTGCCGGCTCGTGCAGGTTGACGCCGCGGATGCGCCCGGCGCGCAGCGACACGACCTCGACGTCGGCGCACGCCGCGCGCAGTGCCGCGACGGGAACCGTCAGCTCCATCTTCTCGAAGCCGTCGGCGGCGAGCACGGCGACCCGACGGCCGAGCAATCTGCGATCGAGGGCCATGCGGAGGCGGAGCAAGAGCGATGCCCGAAAACCCTCGAGCGGTCACGACGCTGCATCGTCGGCGACGACGCCAGCGGCGGTCGCCGCGCCGGCGGGATAGGTGACGCGCTCGCCGTCGACGACGGCGAACGGCGTCAGCCGGTGCGGCTGCAGCCGCTTCGCGCTCACGATCTCGCACGCGCCGACGCCACGCGCGACGAGCGCATCGGCGATCAGCGAGCGGTGGCAGCGCCAGGGCACCGCCTCGGCGCACATGATGGCGACGCGGTCGCGCTCGGCGAGCGCGATCAGCGACGTGATCGCGTCGGCGAACTCCGCGGTCTGCATGTGGTCGGCATAGCCCTGGAAGGAGCGGTTGCGCCAGCCGACGTTGACCGAGTCCGCGCGCGGCGAGCGCAGCCCGCCGAGCGCGGCCGCGTGCGCGTAGCCGATCGAGACCTCGGCGAGCGAAGCGGCGAGCGCGTCGCCGCCGAACTGCGGGTTGTGGCGCGACCGCGGCACCGTGCGCACGTCGACGAGCTGGCTGACGCCATGCGCGCGCAGCAGCGCGATGAAGTCGGCGATCGGCCGCGTCGAATGGCCGACGGTCAGCACCGCGTTCGCCGGTGCCTCGGGCTCGGCCGACACCGCGATCGGATCGCTGGCGGGGAACGTCTCCTCGATCGCCTCGTCGAGACGTTCCTCGACGCCCACGGGCGCCGCCGCCGGCGCGTCGGCGGCGCTCGATGGAGGGTCGGCGGGGCGGGGCATCGTTCGCTCGTGTGCTTCGGTCGCGGTCGGTCTGGCGGGCAAGTTCCGATCCCATCACAATCTTCGCTCGCACGCCACCTTCCGATGATCGACCTCAGCACCCTCGGGATGACCGAGATCGTCCGGCTGCAGAACCAGCTGCAGCAGGAGCTGCGGCGCCGCTTCGAGCGCTCGCTCCTGATGGCGTTCTCCGACATCGTCGGCTCGACGCCGTACTTCGCGCGCTTCGGCGACGCGGTCGGCCGCCAGCTGCACCAGCTCCACGTCGATCTGCTGCGCCACTCCGCCGAGGAGGCGCAGGGGCGCATCGTCGATGCGGTCGGCGACGGCGTCTTCTGCGTCTTTCCCGACGCCGAGGCCGGCGTGCGCGGCATCGTCGCGTTCGAGCAGGCGATGGCGCGCGAGAACGCGACGCGCGCGCGCGAGCACCAGCTCGCGGTGCGCATCGGGCTGCACTGGGGATCGGTGCTGACCGACGGCAGCGTCGTCACCGGCGACTCGGTGCACGTCGCGGCGCGCGTCGCGCGCGCCGCCGAGCCGGGCGGCGTCTGCCTGACGCGCCAGGTGTTCCTCGAGTTCGGGCCGCAGCTGCGCGTCCTCTGCCATCCGATCGGCATGCGCGAGCTGAAGGGCGTGACGCAACCGTTCGACCTCCTCGAGCTCGACTGGCGCGACCCGCTGATGTTCCCGCGCCGCGTTCTCATCGAGGAAACCGAGCAGCAGATCGCGCTGCCGCAGAAGGACATCGTGAGCTTCGGCCGCCTGCACGAGCCCGACGGTGCGCGCGCCAACGACATCGTGCTGTTCCATCCCGACCCGGCGCGCACGCGCCAGATCAGCCGCTGGCACTTCGAGCTGCGGCGCGCCCCCGACGGGCTGCGCCTGCGCACGCTCTCCGAGGGCGTGACGACGGTCGACGGCGAGCCGGTCGGCAAGGGCGTCGACGTGCCGGTGAAGAGCGGGACGCGCATCGTCGTCGCCAACACGCTGACGCTGCGCCTCGCCGGCCCGGCGCACGCCACCGCCGACGACGACAACAGCCGCACGATGCTGCTCGACCCGTCGCGCTGAAGCGCGCGAACCCGCGCTGCCGGCGCGGACATCGGCGCGGTGCTGGCATCATCGAACGCGTCCCCAGGCGGGCGCATGGAGCAAGCATGATCGTCGAGCGCATCTGGACCGGCAACGCCTACCGCAACTACAACTACCTGATCGCGTGCGGCGAGACCGGCGAAGCGCTCGCGATCGATCCGCTCGACCACGAGAAGTGCCTGAACACGGCGCGCGTCAAGGGCTGGCGGATCACGCAGGTCCTCAACACCCACGAGCACCACGACCACACCGGCGGCAACGCCGCGGTGATCGCGGCGACCGGCGCGACGCTGATCGCGCATCACCGTGCCGGCGCGCGCATCGCCGGCGTCGACCGCGGCGTCCGGGCGGGCGACGTCATCAAGGTCGGCAAGACCGTCGAGCTCGAGTGCATGGACACGCCGGGCCACACGATGTGCCACATCTGCCTGCGCTCGCACACCGACGAGCCGGCGATCTTCTCGGGCGACACGCTGTTCAACGCGGGCGCGGGCAACTGCCACAACGGCGGGAACCCGGCGGACCTCTACACGACGTTCGTCGACCAGCTCGCCAGGCTGCCGGGCGACACGCGCGTCTACCCCGGCCACGACTACATCGAGAACAACCTGCGCTTCACGCTCGCGCGCGAGCCCGACAACGGCGACGCCAGGGCGCTGCTGCCCGAGGTCAGCGGCCACGATCCGGCGACGATGCACGTGACGACTCTGGACGAGGAGAAGCGCATCAACACGTTCCTCCGGCTCTCGAGCCCGAGCGTCATCGCCAGGCTGCGCGAGGCGTTTCCCGACCTGCCCGAGCAGCCCGACGCGAAGACGGTGTTCCTCAAGCTGCGCGAGCTTCGCAACAGCTGGTAAGCGACGGCCGCGCCGCGTCGGCGCACCCCGCGCCGCGCCTCAGCCCGGCTGCAGCCCGACCGCCTGCACGCCGGCGATGCAGATCGCCTCGTCCTCGTCGCCGGTGCCGCCACTCGCGCCGGCCGCGCCGACGATCTTGCCGGCGCTGTCCTTGATCAACACCGCTCCGGTCTGCGGAATGAACTTGCCGTGGCCGGTCGACGCGAGCGCGCCGAAGAACGCCGGCAGGTCCTTGGCGCGCTGCGTCAGGACGCGCGACGCGACTCCCATCGCGATCGACGCCCACGCCTTGCCGCTCGCGATGTCGATCCGGAACATGCTCGCGCCGTCCTGGCGCTGCGCGCTCTTGACGTGGCCGGCAGCGTCGACGACGACGACCGCCATCGGTTGATACCCGGAGTCGGCGGCGCGCTGCAACGCCGCGGCGATGATCTGGTTGGCCTGGTCGAGGGTGAGGTCCATGGTCGGCTCCACAGTTCGGGGGTGGCAAGAATTGTCACGTTCCCGAGCGGTACGCTCCTTGCCTTGCGTGAAGGAATGGCCAAACCGCGCTTTGGGACGAAGTCGCCGACCGAGTGCTTCGCATGGCACTACGCCTTCTTCGCCCGCCTCGCCAATCGACGCGCGCCCGGGTCGGCGACGCAGCTGCTGCACCTGACGCAGGCCGTGCACGCGTTTCGCGGCCACCTCGACCCGATCCGGGTCGCCGACGAGGTGTTGCTGACGTGGCCGTTCGACGTCCACGAGCCCGGCGCTTGAGGCGGGCTGACGAAACGCGTCGCCGCGTTCAGCGCGGCGCGATGTCGAAGTGGAGGACGTCCTCGCGGACGCCGAGCTTCGTGTAGAGCGCGGTCGCGGCGTCGTCGCCGTGGTCCGCCTGCACAAAGACGACCCAGACGCCGCGCTCGGCTGCGAGCCGCTGCAGCGCGCGAACGAGCGCGGTCGCGACGCCGCGCCGGCGCTGTGCCGCCGCGACGGCGAGGTCGTAGATGTAGAGCTCGCTTCGCGCCTGCTCGAACTTCGGAAGCACGTAGCCGGCGAGCCCGCCGATGACGGCGTCGCCGGAGAACGCGACGATCGCGACGAACGTGTCGCGCGCGAGCAGCGCTTCGAGGTAGGCGTCGTCGGGCTGCCGCGCGCTGTACGTCGCGACGTCGTCGAACGCGTCGCCGAACACGGCGAGCAGCGCGCGCAGCGCTGCGACATCGTCGCTGCCGAGGACGCGAACTTCGAATGGATCGTGCATCGACTGCGGGACGGTGCGGGCGCTGCCCGATCGCCGCAGTCTAGGCGCTCTGCTCAGCGCGACGTCCCGATCGTGGCGGCGTACGCAGCGACCGCGGTCGCGTCGGAGCCGACCGAAGCGGCGAGTACCTGGCCGAGGAACGCGACCGCGCTCAGCGCGACGATCGCGATGAAGAGGGTGGGGCGCGAGCGGCGGGCGGCGCAGCTGGTCACGGAACGCTCCTGAGGTCGCGGCGACCGCCGCGATCGATGCGCCACTGTGGCCGCCGCGTGTATCGCGACCACGTCGCGCGGCGGCCGCTTTGTATCGATCTTGTTGCGCCGCGCGGTGCCCGGCGCGGCGCGGCGAGGCGATCAGCGCGATCAGCACCGTCAGCGCGGTCGGCGTGGTCAGCCCGGCAGCGCGGCGAGCGCCCTCGCCGCCGCGGCGTCGTCGCTCTCGGGCGCGAACAGGTCGGCGGCGAGCGCGCGCTCGCGCTTCGCGATCGTGGCGATGAAGTCGCCGGCGCCGTGCATCGCGCGGAACGTGTCGAAGCCCGTCTCGAGCATGCGCTGCAGCTCGCCGAAGCCGGCCGCGCGCGCCGGCATGCGCATCACGCGCAGCGCATTGCGCAGCAACGGCAGCCGCGTCACGCGGTCGAGCTGGCTCGCGATCCTGAGCGTCAGCGCGATCTGCCGCTCGCGATCGTCGGCGCGCCCGACGCGCCGCCATGCGCGGACGTAGTCGCTCGCCGCGACGCGAGGCTCGGCGAGCTCGGCGGCCATCGCCGAGTCGAGGATCTCGGAGAGCGCGTGCAGGCCGGCGAGGATGTCGACCGTCTCGGCGATCTGCTCGGGAAAGAGTCGCGCGACCGCGGGCGCGACGCGGCCGAACTGCGCGTCGCGGCGCGTGAAGTCGGTGGGCCCGTACAGCTCGTCGAGGAAGAAGCGTGCCGCGGCGCCGTAGCGTGCGCTCTGCAGCAGGTCCGCGTACGTGTGCGCGAAGCGGCGCTGCTGGTACGCCTTCAGCGCGGTGACCCTCTCGAGCAGCTGCGGGTCGGCGGCGCGGCGCCTGCGCTCGGCGTCGACGATGGCGAGTTGCTGCGCGATCTCGGTGGACACTGCGGAGGGCTGCGGTGGCGACGCGCTCGATTGGACACCACCGCGTTCGCGTCGACGCGACGTCTGCCCCGCGTCCGCATCGAGGTGTTGACCGATCAGCGCCCGACGCGTCCGCGTCGACGCGCTCGCCGGTCAGCGCCCGGCGTCGTGCTGCGTCGACGGCAGCGTGATCGGCTGCACCGCCACCGGCGCGACACCTTCCTTGCGCGTGATTCCGATCTTCTCGGCGCTCGCCGGCGAGAGGTCGACGATGCGGCCCTTCGCGTACGGGCCGCGGTCCTGGATCGTCACCGTCGTGCTCTGCCCGGTCTTCAGGTTGGTGACGCGCGCTTCGGTGCCGAGCGGCAGCGTCTTGCTCGCCGCGTTGGCCTCGCCGGTCGACATGTGCGTGCCGTCGGCCATCTTGCGGCCGTCGAAGCGGTGCGCGTACACCGACGCGAAGCCGATGCGCTTTTTGCCCGAGCGATCGAGCGCGGGCTTGCGCTGCTGCTGTTGCGCGGCGACGCCCGGCTCTGGCGGAGCCGCGTCTTCGCCCGCGACGGCGCGCGGCGGCGCGGCGATCGCGACACCGGCGAGCGCCGCGAGCATGGCGGAGAGTCTTCGCGCGTTCACGCCGCGACTCTGCCGCGTCGCCCGGCCTGCGGCGGTCGGTCCCGGCCGGCCGTCGCCGTAGGACGTGTCTTGGTCGGCGTGCCGGCCGATCCGGTCAGCGCGTGCCCGCGCCGCGCTGCCGGCGCCGCTTCGCCACGCTCGCGACGGCGGCGAGCCCGGCGATCAGGAGAAGGTACGTCTCGGGCTCCGGGACCGCGGCCACCGCGCTGACGTCGCCGCGCACGACGAACGTCAGGTCGGGCAGCGCGCCGACGTAGCCGCTCGCGTTGCTCCCTGCTGCGTGCAGCACGATCGTCGCCATGAACACGCCGACGGTGCCGTCGTCGAGCAGCACGTCGAGGCCGCCGAACGACGAGCCTGCGACGAGGTTCGCGAACGACCCGAAGCCGGTGAGCGCGAAGGCGTTGCCCGCGCCCGTGAGGTCGAACGCGCCGCCCAGCACGTCGGCCGGACCGACGGCGCTGTTGAGCACCGCGAGGCTCGCGCTGCGCTCGCCGCTGCCGACCGCGAACGTGCCGAGGTCGAGCGTCCACGTGTTGCCGTTGCGGCTCAGCGTTCCCGCTCCGCCGGTCTGCGCGAGCGACGCTTCGGCGAAGTTGTTGACCTGGCCGCGCAGCTGCACCGTCGAGCCGCCGAGCGCGCGGTCGGCGAGCTCGCCGTCGCGGCTCGCGAAGGCGACGTTCGCGCTGCCTGCGAACGCGCCGGCGTTCGTCGTGCCGAGGCCGACCCGCAGGCTCGTCGCGTCGGTCGCTCCGGCGCCGAGGCCGGCGACGCTGCCGCCGGTCGTGAACGGCGACGGCGCGCTGCCGATCGACGCCGCGAGCGTGTCGTCGAGCGGCGAGACGGCGGCGGCGTTGGTCACCGACACCGCGCGGTCGGCGACGACGTCGCCGCGATGGACGATGCCGAAGTCGACGACCGTCGTGTTCGTCTGCGCGACCGCCGGCGTGTAGACGTGGCCGCTCAGCGCGACGCTTTGGGACGGCAGCGCCGCGTCCGCGGCGTTGGTCGTGCCGGCGCCGCTCGAGACGAGCTGGACCGTCGCGCTGCCGGTGTAGGTGCCGGCGGTGCCGGTGTTCAGCGCGACGCCGAGCGCGCCGCTGGACCCGCCCGCGGCGAGCCCGCTGATCGCGCCCGAACCGCTGAATCCCGCGGCGACCGTGCCGAAGCTCGCGTTCAGCCGCTCGGTGAACGCGTCGGGCGACGCGTTCGTCACCGTGAGCGACGCCTTGGGGGCCGAGTCGCCGACGCGCGCTGCGAGCGACAGCTGCGACGGCGCAACGATCGGATTGGCGAGCCGGTAGACCGCGCCGCTCACGGCGACGGTCTGCGACGGCAGCGCCGTGACGCCGAGGCCGCTCGTGCCGGTGCCGTCCGAGGCGAGCGTGATCGTCGCCGTGCCGCTGCGCGCGCCGGCGCTCGACGTGTCGATGCCGACGACGAGGCTCGAGTTGTTGCTCGCCTGCGGCGCGAGCAGCGTGAACGCGCCGCTCGCAGTGACTCCCGCGGTCGCGCCGCCGATCGACGCGTTGAGCTTTTCCGAGAAGCCGTCGTTCGGCGCGGTGTTGGCGATCGTCAGCGCCTGCGTCGCGACGCTGCCGACGCGCACGTTGCCGAAGTCGACCGGATTGGGCGCAGCAGCGCTCGGGCTGGCGAGCCGGAACACGTTGCCGACCGTCTCGATCACGCCGGTGACGCCGACCGCCTGGCTCGGCAGCGCGGTGATGCCGAGGCCGCTCGTGCCGGCGCCGTCGGAGGCGAACTGCACGGTGACCGTGCCGTTGACGCTGCCGGCCGCCGCGGTGTTGAGGCCGACGACCATGCTGCTCGCGTTGCTCGACCCCGCGGCGAGGCCGGCGACGCTGCCCGCCGACGTGATGCGCGGGTCGCTTGCGCTGCCGAAGCTCGCGTTGAGCTTCTCGGAGAAGCCGTCGTTGGGCGCCACGTTGGCGATCGTGAGCGCTTGCGAGACGACGTCGCCGACGTGGACGTTGCCGAACGCGACCGGTGCGACGGTGTTCGGCGCCGCGAGTCGGTACGCGGCGGCGCCGGGCGCGAGGCCGAACGTGACGACCTGGCTGCGCGTGTTCTCGAAGTTGTTGACGATCGCGACCGCCTGGCCCGCAAAAGGCGCGAGCGCGCCGGCGGTGCCGACGGTGACGACGACGTCGCGCGAGAGCGAGCCGCCGGTCGCGATCGGCCCCCAGTTGCCCGCGCTGACGCCGCTGCCCGAGAGCCGCGGGTCGGTGATGTTGCCGCCGTTGACGCTCGTCTGGATCGCACCGCGCAGCGCCGGGCCGGTGGTGCCGGTGTTCGCGATGTTGTAGCTGTAGGTCGTGCCGCCGACGTGGACGTTGCCGATGAGGACGGTCGGTGCCGCCGTGTTGCCGTTGACGACGTTCGCGCCTGCGATCCCCTGGTTGGCATCGCCGCCCGCGACCAGCCGGTTGCCGGTGCCCGTGGTGACGACGTTGGCGCGGCGATTGAACGCGTTGCCGCTGCCGAAGTTCGCGTTGTCGTAGTCGCCGAAGATCGTCAGCGTGTTGGCGCCGAGGTTGAGCGTGCCCGCCGTGTGCAGCGTCCCCATCGTGCTGTTGGCGGTGTGCTGGTAGGTCGCGCCGCTCGCCACGTTGACCGTGCCGGTCGGCCCGGTCGTGCCGCTGTTGAAGAGCATCGTCCCGGCGTTGATGTTGAGCGTGCCGGAGTTGGTGAAGAGGACGCCGAGGTCGACCGTCGTCAGCGTGTTGTCGAGCTTGTTGTACGTGCCTTCGTTGGCGAACACGTGCGGGCCGCCGACGACGTGCTCGATGAACGAGCTGAACGCGTTGGCGTCGTTGAACGTGCCGCGGTTGTCGAGCGTGGCGCCGTTCCAGAACTGGATGTTGTTGTTGTTGGCGGCGGTGTTGCCGCTCCACGTCGTCGTCCCCATCAGGTTGAGGACGCGGCCGCCGAACAGCGTCTTCGGGTTGGCGCCCGAGATCGTCACGTCGTTGGCGAACGTCGTCGACGCGGCGCCCGAGATCGTGCCGCCCGTCCACGTCACCAGGTTGGTGAAGGTGTTGTCCGTGCCCGTGAGCGTGCTGCCGCTCAGCGCCAGCTTCGCGGTGTTGGTCCCGCCGTTGATCGCGACGACCGCGTCGCCGCCGACGTTGTCGGTGCTGATCGCGAGCGTCCCGGCGCCCTGGATCGTCGCGCCGGTGAGCGTGTTGTTGCCGTTGCGAAAGTCGAGCGTCGCGCCGCCGGCGATGTTGAAGACGCCCGTGCTCGAGCCTCCGGAGGGCATGAACGAGCCGGCATTGACGTTGACGACGCCGGTGTTGTTGAAGGCGACGCCGAGGTCGACCGTCGTGATCGTGTTCGCGTTCTTGTTGTAGGTGCCGACGTTGTTGAAGTTGTGCGGGCCGCCGACGTTGTGCTCGATGAACGACGCGAACGCGTTGTTGTCGTTGAACGTTCCGTTGTTGTTGATCGTGCCGCCGTTCCAGAACTGGATCGAGCCGTTGTTGGCGGCGGTGTTGCCGGTCCAGGTCGTCGTCGCCTGCAGGTTGATCGTGCCGCCGCCGACCAGCACCTTCGTGTTCGCTCCGGAGATCGTCACGTCGTTGGCGAACGTCGTCGTCGCCGTGCCGGAGAACGCGCCGCCGGTCCACGTCGCCGGGCCCTGGAAAGTGCGGTCGGTGCCGACGATCGTGCTGCCGCTGAACAGGAACGGCGCCTTCAGCGTGCCGCCGTTGATCGTGACGAGCGCGTCGGCGCCGACGTTGTCGGTCGAGACGATGAAGGTGCCCGCGCCCTGGACCGTCGCGTGGTCGAGCGTGTGGCTGCCGTTGCGGAACTCGAGCGCGGCGCCGCTGGCGATGTTGAACACACCCGTGCTCGGCGTCGTGCTCGTGCCGTGGAACTGCAGCGTGCCCGCGTCGATGTTGGTCGTGCCGGTGTTGTTGTAGGCCGCCAGCACCTGCGTGATGCTGTTGCCTTGCTTGCTGTAGGTGCCGACGTTGT
Organism: Caldimonas sp.; assembly: GCA_030150305.1. GTDB lineage: Bacteria > Pseudomonadota > Gammaproteobacteria > Burkholderiales > Burkholderiaceae_C > Schlegelella_A. The sequence goes on from JASLGD010000243.1 coordinate 23,675, forward strand.
TGAAGGCGTTGGTGCCGCCGAGGTTGTCGATCAGCGACGTGAACGCGTTGCTGTCGACGAACGTGCCCTTGTTGTTGAGCGTGCCGCCGGCGAACTGAAGCGAGCCGTTGTCGACGCCGGTGTTGCCGCTCCAGGTCGTCGTGCCGTTCAGCTCGACGGTGCGGCCGCCCGAGAGCAGCTTCGCTCCGGCGCCGCTCAGCGCGAGCGCGCCGCCGTAGGAGGTCGTGCCGCTGCCGGTCTGGGTGCCGGCGAGCCAGCTCGACGCTCCGATGACGCTGACGGTGCCGGTGCCGCCGAGGGTGCCGCCGCTTAGCGTGAGCGACGCCATCGTCGATGCGCCGTTCAGCGTCAGCGTTCCGCCCGAGATGCTCGTCGCCGCCGCGGCGCTGAACGAGTTGGCGACGCTCAGAGTTCCGCCGGTCACCGCGAGCATGTCGTCGCCGAGGATCGAGATGCTGCCGACGCTGTCGTTGCCCAGGCGATGCGTGACCGTCTGCGCCCCGGCGACGTTGATGACGACGGCGTCGGCGGCGCCCGGCAGGAGCGGGTTCGATCCCCAGTTGGTCGCGATGTCCCAGAAGCTCGTTCCGCCGATCCAGTTCACGGTCGCCGCGTGCGCCGACCTGCCGGCGAGCAAGACAGCAGCGGCGAGGGCGCCGAGCGCGA
>JASLGD010000604.1 GCA_030150305.1 Caldimonas sp.
AACGAGCTCGGGCTTGAGCGCGAGCACGCGCTCGACGTCGATGCGGCCGGCGTCGCCGATGCGCGGGATCGCGCGCGCCTGCGCGGGGTAGTCGCTGAGCGCCGAGACGCCGACGAGCGACGAGCCCGCACCGGCAGCGAAGACCAGCTCCGCGAGGTTCGGCGCGAGCGTGACGACGCGCTGCGGCGCCCGCTCGAAGGCGACGGTGCGCCCGGCGTCGTCGACGACGGTCACCGCGCGCCCCTCGTTCGCCGCACCGACGACAGCCGCCCCGATCGCGAGCGATAGCAGCCAACGCCGCGAAGAGCGCCGGTCGCGCGTCATCGCGACGTTCCCGATGCACTCGCCGCAGCGTGGCCGGCGACGACGAAGCGCGTCGCGCCGCCGATCGCGATCGCCCGGATCGCGACGCCGAACACGGCGCCGAGCCGCTCGGGCACAAGGACGTCGTCGCGCCGACCGGCCACCGCGTGGCCGGCGCCGTCGAGCAGCACCGCGTGCGTCGCGAGGTCCCACGCGAGGTCGAGGTCGTGCAGGCTCGCGACGATGGCGCCGCCGCAAGCGGCGTGCGCGCGCAGCGCGTCGACGAGCAGCTGCTCGTGCGCAAGGTCGAGGTGCGATGCCGGTTCGTCGAGCAGGAGCAGCGGCGCGCCTTGCAGCAGCGCGGTCGCGATCGCGACCCGCTGGCGTTCGCCGCCCGAGAGCGTCTGCACGTCGCTCGCGGCGAAGCGCGCGAGCTGCAGGCGATCGAGCACGCGCTCGACCTCGTCGTCGGCGCGCGCGCCGTCGTCGAGCAGCGCGCGCACGCCGAGGTCGCGCCCGCGCGCGAGCGCCGCGGTTTCGCGCACCGTCGCCGGAAACGGGTCGGACCAGAACTGCGGGCTCCACGCGCGCCGCGCCGCGAGCAGCGACGGCCGCCATGCGGCGAGATCGACACCGTCGACGCGAACCCGTCCGGCGGCGAGCGGAAAGACCCCGGCGAGCGCGCCGAGCAGAGACGACTTGCCGGCGCCGTTCGGGCCGAGCACGACCCAGCGCTCGCCGGCCTCGACACGCACGTCGAGCCGTTCGACGAGGACGCGGCCGCGCGCGCCGCCGCCGGCGCGCAAGGTCAGAGCTTCGGCGTCGAGCAGCGCTTCGCTCATCGGGCGCGCCCCGGTGCTTGCAGCAGCATCGCGATGAACGTCGGCACGCCGATCGCCGCCGAGAGGACACCGACCGGAAGCTGCAGCGGCGCGACGATCGTGCGCGCGAGCGCGTCGACCGCGACGACGAACGCGCCGCCGGCGATCGCGCTCGCCGGCAACAGCAGCGGAGCGGCGCGGACGCCGAGCCGGCGCAGCGCGTGCGGGACGACGAGGCCGACGAAGCCGATCGCGCCGGCAGTGGCGACGGCGGCGCCGGTCGCGAGCGCGGCAGCGAGCAGCACCGCGCGCCGCCGCGCGCCGACGGCGACGCCGAGCGTCGCCGCCCATGCATCGCCGCGCGCCAGCCAGTCGAGCTCGCGCGCGCGCGGCCACACGATCGCGAGCGCGACGGCGACGGCGATCCAGACGATCTCCCAGTGCGACGCGCCGTTCAGGTCGCCGAGCAGCCAGAACACCATGCCGCGCAGCTGTCCTTCGTCGGCGAGCGTGAGGATCAGCGACACGATCGCGGAGCAGCCGGCGCCGATCATGACGCCGACGAGCAGGAGCGCGGTCGCTCCTTCGCCCGAAGGCACGAGCGCGGTGCTCGCGAGGCGACGCCAGAGCAATCCGAACAGAAGCGCCGACGACGCTGCCGCGCCGATCGCCGCGCCGGCGGCGACGCCCCACTCCGACAGCGTCGCGGCCGCCGCGCCGGCGACGAGCATCGCGCCGAGCGCGCCGACCGAAGCGCCGCCGGCGACGCCGAGCACGTACGGATCGGCGAGCGCGTTGCGCGTGAGCAGCTGCATCAGCGCGCCGGCGAGCGCGAGCGCCGCGCCGGCGCCGAAGCCGGCGAGGACGCGCGGCACGCGGATCGACCAGACGATGTCGCTCGACGCGATGCCGAACCCCGCCGAGCCCGCGAGCACGCCGACCGCGCACGCCAGCACCGCCGCGCCTGCGGCGACGACGAGGACGTGCGTCGGGCGCATCGCTAGAGGCCGGCGCTGTCGACGCGCACGCCGAGCCACGCCTGGCGGCCGAGGCCGCGGTAGTCGCGCACCGGCTCGACCTGGCGATCGAGCGCGTTGTTGAGCTTGCCTTCGATCGACCACCACTTGTGCGGCTGCCACGCGACGCGCAGGTCGACGACCGCGTAGCCGCCGAGGACGAAGGTGCTGCCGTCGGGGCGCGAGCCGTCGGGCCGCGAGCCGACGAAGAGCATCGCCGCACCGTAGCGCCAGGCGCCGCGCGTCGTGTCGGCGCCGACGCTTTCCTGGTGCGCGGCGCGACGCGGCAGGCGGACCCCGGTGTCGGCGTCGGTCGCGTCGAGGAAGTCGACGTTGGCGCGCAGGTCGACGCCGAGCCAGCGCGCGTTGCCCGCGAACGTCGCGCCGAGCAGGCGCGCGCGGCTCGTGTTCGCGGCGCAGCCCGACGTGTACGAAGGATCCGGACACTTCGCGGGGTCGGGCTCGAAGCCGATCAGGTCGCGGACGTTGTTGCGGTAGACGGTCGCGCTCACGCTCGCATCGTGGAGCTGCCACGCGACGCCGGCCTCGACGCTCTCGCCGCGCTCGGGGCGCAGCGTCGGCACGCCGAAGTTCGGATACGCGAGGTCGTTGAACGTCGGCGCGCGAAACGTCGTTCCCGCGAGCGCGCGCAGCTTGACGCCGGTCGCGACCTCGAACGAGACGCCGGCCCGGCCGGTCGTGTTCGCGCCGTACGCGGAGTTGTCGTCGCGGCGGACGTCGGCCTGCACCGACGCGCTGCCGACCGTCCCCGAGTAGCCGACGACGGCGGCGTTGTTGCGGCGCACCTGCTCGGTCGCGAACACCTCGGCGGTCGCGCGCTCGACCTGGTGCTCGAGCGCGACGAGCAGCTGCTGGTCGGCAGCGAGCGCGAACGCGTTCTGCCACGTCGCCTGCTCGCGCGTCGTCACGAAGCGGGTCTGGAGGTTGCCGCCGCTGGTCAGATCGTCGACCGCTCGCGACGCCTGCACGGTCGTCGTCCACGCGCGCAGCGGCGTGCCGCGGTAGTCGACCGAGGCGACACGCGTGACCAGGTGGTTGCGGAAGTCGGGGGACGCGTCCTGCGCGAACGTCGGCGGCGGTCCGAACTCGCTCGCGTCGTACTGCGCGTTGAGCCGCGTCTCCAGGACGTGGACGCCGATGCGGTGCCCCGCCGCCGGCGCGAAGCCGACGTTGAGGTCGCCCGACTTGCGGCGAAAGCCGTCGCGGTCGGGGTTGAAGTTGCCGAACTGGTCGTTCGGCGCGATCGCGGAGACGCCGGCGCTGTTCTCCGTGCCGAGCGAGGCCGCGTAGTCGAACGCGCCGAGCGCGCCGCTCGCCGCAGCGTCGAAGCGCCCCGAGCCGTAGCCGCCGAGCGCGGCGTCGCCGCTCCAGCGCGGCGCGCCGCTGCCGCGACGCGTGAAGATCTGGACGACGCCGCCGACCGCATCGGCGCCGTACAGGCTCGACGCCGGCCCGCGCAGGACCTCGATGCGTTCGATCTGCGCAAGGCCCAGCGCCTCGAACTCGGCCTGGCCGAGCGTCGCCGAACCGACGCGCACGCCGTCGACGAGCACGACGGTGCTGTTCGTGCTCGCGCCGCGGATGAAGAAGCCCGAGCTCTGGCCCGGTCCGCCGTTGCGAGCGAGCTGCATGCCGGCGGCGCGGCGCAGCAGGTCTTCGACCGAGTCGGCGGTCGTCGTGCGGATCGTCTCGGCGTCGATGACGACGATGTCGGCGCTGCTGCGGCCGAGCGTCTCGGGCTCGCGCGTGCCACTGACGACGATGGGATCGAGCGAGGTCTCCGCTGCGATCGCGAGGTCGCAGCTCGAGGCTGCGGCGATCGACAACGGGAGGAGCGTGTGCAGAGCGAGCGTGGGCGCGCGGCGAGCCGGCGATCGCGCCTCGGGTCTCAGGTTCATGGCGAAGGTCCCGCAACAGGCGTGCGTTCCGCTTCCCCGCGGCGCGCACACGAATGGACCGGGCACGAGGCCCGATCCGCCTGCTGGCCGGTATCCGGGCTGACGGAGCGACCCCGGCGACCTTCCCGAAGGCGAACCTTCAGTGGTGTCGATGCCGAAGCTGACGCGGCCTCGAAGAGACCGCCGTCGTCCGCCGTACCGTTGCGGGGGCAGCGCGGTTGATGCCGGATCGTTGCCGATTCGGCAGCTCGCTTCCCGTTTAACTGTGAAGGAATGAACACCTTCACGGGCACCAGCGAAGCGCATTCTACGCAGCGCTGTCGCGCGCTCGACGCCGCCTACAATTCGCCTCCTCTCCTCCAGCCGGAGCTTCATGGCCACGATCGAGGAACTCGCGGACCGGGTCGAGCGCCTGCTTCTTCGGCACGAAGAGCTGCAGCGCACGAACGCGTTGCTCGCTGCGCAGCTCGGCGCGGTGACGAGCGAGCGCGACAACCTGCGCTCGCGCCTCAACGCCGCGAAGAGCAGGATCGACGTGCTCCTGCAGCGGCTGCCGCGCGATCCGGTCGCGGCCGACGACGTCGACGGCGCTGCGGTCGAGGTGACGAAAGCGTCCGCGCACGGCGGCGCGCCGCTGCGGAGCATCGGATGAAGCAGGTCGAGGTGACGATCCTCGGCCAGAGCTACCTCCTCGGCTGCCCCGACGGCGGCGAGAGCTCGCTGCTCGAGGCGGTCGCCGACGTCGATCGCGAGATGAGCGCGATCCGCGACAGCGGCAAGGTGAAGGCGCGCGAGCGCATCGCCGTGCTCGCGGCACTCAACCTCGCGTTCGAGCTCGCGCAGCGGCCGCCGCGCGCCGGCACCGATGCGGCGGCGCGCGACAGCGAAGACGGCGAACGCAATGGCTCGGCGGTCGATCTCGACGGCCTGATCCGGCGCATCGACATGGCCCTCGGCGCCGACGGTCAACTGCTCTGAGGCGCTCGCTTTTCGCGACGCGCGTCGTAGAATGGATTCGTCCGTTGCGTTCGCGTGAACTTTATATTTCCTTGAACCGATGCTCGAAAGAGCAAGGGCTTGGAAGATCGCCCGGCAGGTGTGATCGTCTCGCGTCAGATGAACCCGAAACCTGGCTGACCTCGCCCACCTGAACTGCCTGGGTTCAGGAATGCGGTTCACGGGGCGCGGCGGACACCTTTCCTCTCTCGACGCCTCTCCACGCAGCCGCGATGCGCTACTGGTTGATGAAGAGCGAGCCGAGCGAATGCTCGGTCGACGACGCGGCGGCAGCGCCGAACGCGACGGTCCCCTGGGTCGGGGTGCGCAACTTCCAGGCGCGCAACTTCATGAAGAAGGAGATGGCCGTCGGCGACGGCGTCCTCTTCTACCACTCGTCGTGTCCCGAGCCCGGCATCGTCGGCCTGGCCGAGGTCGCTTCCGCGCCTTCGGTCGACGCGACCCAGTTCGACCCCAGGAGCCCGTACTACGACGAGAAGTCGCGGCGCGAGTCGCCACGCTGGTGGCACGTCGACGTCAAAGTGCTGAAGAAGACGCGCCTGCTTTCGCTCGCCGAGATGCGCGCCGCGCCCGAGCTCGCGACGATGCGCGTGCTGCGGCGCGGCAACCGGCTGTCGATCACCGAGGTGAGCGACGAGGAATGGCGGGCCGTGAAAGCACGCCTCGCTGCGCCGGCGCCTTCCGCGTGAAGCACGGAGCGCCATAATCCGCGCCGCCCGTAGCTGGCGGTCGCACAGGGAGGCGCGCCGATGAAGGAGCAATTCGACAAGCTCAACCGCCTGAGCGAATCGCACGGCGCGCTCGAGCCGGGCAAAGGGCTCGCCTCGGGCGTGATCGCGCTGATCCTCGCCGCGCTCTGCTTCCTCGGCGTCCTCGCCTTCCACTTCCCCGAGTACCTGACGACGCCGGAGCTGCGCAAGTCGTACAGCGTCGACGCGATGCGGTTGCTGCTTTTCTGGTCGCTCGTGCTCGGGGGCGCGATCGCGCTCTTCAACGTCGTCATGGGCCGCGCGCGCTGGCTGGCGCTCGCGGCGTTCGTGCTGATCGGCCTGTCGCTCGCGCTCGGCGGCCACAAGGTGCCGGTCAACGACTTCGCCGACGACACCCCCTACATCGGGCTCGACTGGTTCATCCTCGACCTGCTCGGCTCGACGCTGATCTTCGTCTTCATCGAGAAGCTGTTCGCGCTGCGCAAGGACCAGCCGGTCTTTCGCGCCGAGTGGCAGACCGACTTCCACCACTTCCTCGTCAACCACATGATCGTGGGCTTCATCCTGCTCGCGACCAACCTGCTGGTGCACAAGCTGTTCGGCTGGGCGGCGAAGGACGGAGTGCGCGCGTGGGTGCAGGACCTGCCGTTCTTCGTCGCGCTCTTCCTCATCATCCTCGTCGCCGACCTCGTGCAGTACTGGACGCACCGCGCCTACCACGAGGTGCCCGCGCTGTGGCGGCTGCACGCGGTCCACCACAGCGTCAAGAGCATGGACTGGCTCGCCGGCTCGAGGCAGCACATCTGCGAGCTGGTCATCACGCGCACGCTCGTGCTCGCGCCGATCTTCGTGCTCGGCTTCAGCAAGGAAGTGATCGACGCGTACATCGTCATCGTCGGCTTCCAGGCGGTCTTCAACCACGCCAACGTGAGCGTGCGGCTCGGGCCGCTGCGCCACGTCATCGTCACGCCCAACTTCCACCACTGGCACCATTCGCAGGACACCGAGGGGATCGACCGCAACTACGCTGCGCACTTCGCGTTCCTCGACCACCTCTTCGGCACCGTGCACAAGGCCGACCGCGAGTGGCCGCACCAGTACGGCGTCGTCGGCGACTACGTTCCGAACGGCTTCTTCAAGCAGCTCGCGTTCCCGTTCGTCTGGAAGGGCTGACGCAAGCGCGTGCGCTGCGACGTCGCGATCGTCGGCGCCGGCGCCGCCGGACTGCACTGCGCGGCGATCGCCGGGCAGCTCGGCTGCGCGGTGGTCGTCATCGACCACGCCGCGAAGCTCGCCGAGAAGATCCGCATCTCCGGCGGCGGCCGCTGCAACTTCACCAACATCGACGCCGGGCCCGCGAACTTCGAATCGGCGAATCCCGACTTCTGCCGCTCGGCGCTCGCGCGCTACACGCCGCGCGATTTCATCGACCTCGTCGAGCGCCACGGCATCGCCTGGCACGAGAAGCACCAGGGCCAGCTCTTCTGCGACGGCTCGAGCGCCGCGATCATCGCGATGCTCGTCGCCGAGTGCGACGCCGGCGGCGTCGAGCGCTGGCAGCCGTGCCGCGTCGACGCCCTTCGCCGCGAAGCCGATGCGTTCGCGCTCGAGACGTCGCGCGGCACGCTGCACGCGACGCGCGTCGTCGTCGCGACCGGGGGGCTCTCGATCCCGAAGATCGGCGCGACCGACTGGGGGCACGTCGTCGCGCGCCGCTTCGGCCACCGCATCGTCGAGCCGCGCCCGGCGCTGGTGCCGTTCGTCTGCGACGGCCCCGACTGGCAGCCGTTCGCGAACCTCGCCGGCGTCGCGTTGCCGGTGCGGGCACGCGCGTCGGACCGCAGCGCGCCCGAGTTCGCCGACGACCTGCTCTTCACCCACCGCGGGCTGAGCGGCCCGGCGGCGCTGCAGGTCTCGACCTGGTGGCGCCGCGGCGATCCGATCGCGATCGACCTCGCTCCGGGCCGCGATCTCGCGCGGGCGCTCGCCGACGCGAAGGCGGGACGGCGCCACGTCGGCTCGGTCCTCGCGGACCTGCTGCCCCGACGGCTCGCCGATGCCTGGGTCGCGACGACGCTCGGCGGCGATCGCCCGGTCGCCGACGTCCGCGACCGTGCGCTCGCCGCCCTCGCCGCCGCGCTTCACCGCTGGACGCCGACGCCGTCCGGGACCGAGGGCTGGAAGAAGGCCGAGGTGACCGCCGGCGGCGTCGACACCCGAGACCTCGACTCGCGCAGCCTCGAGAGCCGGCTCGTCCCGGGGCTTCATTTCATCGGCGAGGTCGTCGACGTCACCGGCTGGCTCGGCGGCTACAACTTCCAGTGGGCGTGGGCGAGCGCGGCCGCGAGCGCTCGGGCGATCGCGGCGGTTTGCCCGGGCACCCGGCGCGCGCTATAATCGTCGTCTTCGCAAAAATCCGCCCGCAGTAGATGACCACCGTTCGCGTCAAAGAAAACGAGCCGTTCGACGTCGCTCTTCGCCGCTTCAAGCGCACCATCGAAAAGCTCGGCCTCCTGACCGATCTGCGTGCCCGCGAGTTCTACGAGAAGCCCACCGCCGAGCGCAAGCGCAAGAAGGCCGCGGCGATCAAGCGCCACTTCAAGCGCGTCCGCAGCATGCAGTTGCCGAAGAAGCTCTTCTGAGCGCAGACGCACCGCGCCGCACCGGAGCCCGCCGAGCGCGGGCTTCGTCGTTTTCGAAGGACGCGCCGGCGTAGGATCGGCGCAGGAGCAGCCATGGGCCTGAAGGACCGGATCACCGACGACATGAAAAGCGCGATGCGCGCCAAGGACTCGGCGCGGTTGCTCACCATCCGCGGCCTCCTTGCGGCGCTCAAGCAGCGCGAGGTCGACGAGCGCATCGAGCTCGACGACGCGGCGGTGATCGCGGTCGTCGACAAGCTCGTCAAGCAGCGCAAGGATTCGATCCAGCAGTTCACCGCCGGCGGCCGCCAGGACCTGGTCGACAAGGAAGCGGCCGAGCTGAAGGTGCTCGAGGGCTACCTGCCCGCGCGCCTCGGTGCCGACGAGATCGCTGCAGGCGTCGCGGCGATCGTCGCCGAGACCGGCGCGAAGGGGCCTGCCGACATGGGCAAGGTGATGGCTGCGGCAAAGGCGCGTTTTGCCGGCAACGCAGACATGTCGCAGGTCTCGGCGGCGGTCAAGGCCGCGCTGGCACGCTGACGTTTCAGGGAGCACGCATGCCGATCGCCGCTCAACGTCTCACCGCCGACATCGCAGTCGCCGGCCAGCTCGCTCCCGAGTCGATGGCTGATGCGGCGGCCGCGGGCTTTCGCAGCGTGATCAACAACCGCCCCGATTTCGAAGGCGGCCCGACGCAGCCGACGTCGGCGACGATCGAGCAGGCCGCGCAGGCCGCCGGGCTGTCGTACGCGTTCCTGCCCGTCGCATCGGGCTACCAGAGCCCGGAGGAGATCGCGCGCTTCGCGCAGCTCCTCGAGTCGATGCCGAGGCCGATCCTCGCCTTCTGTCGCTCGGGCGCGCGCTCGGGCAGGCTCGTGCAGGCGGCGCTCGCCTCCGGCTGATCGCCGTCGCGCAGCGCTGCGCGCTTGCGCGAGCTGACGCGTGCAGACCCGCACGCGTGACGCCGCCTAAGGAGTTTCCCCAGCGCACGACGACAGGCGTCGTGCAGCGCTGGGCCGCAATTACATTAGCGTGCCCGCGCAGAGCCGCAGCTTTGCCGCCGGCGCATCCGACGACGATTCCATGCGGCAACTGCTCGCGTTCGCCAAGGTCATCGACTGGATCAACGACCGCTTCGGCTGGATCGCCGAGTGGGCCGTCTTTCTCTCGTGCTTCATCAGCGCCGGCAACGCACTGGTGCGCTACCTGCTCGACATCAGCTCGAACGGCCTGCTCGAGATCCAGTGGTATCTGTTCGCGGTCTGCGTGATGCTCGGCGCGTCGCAGGTGCTGCGCGTCAACGAGCACGTCCGCGTCGACATCTTCTACGCGCGCCTGAGCGGCCACGGCAAGGTCTACGTCGACCTGTTCGGCCTCATCTTCTTCCTGATGCCGGTGATGGTCGCGATGATCTACTTCTCGTGGCCGATCTTCGTTCGCATGCTCGAGAGCGGCGAGATGTCGAACAACGCCGGCGGACTGATCCGCTGGCCGGCGATGCTGACGCTGCCGCTCGGCTTCACGATGGTCGTGCTCCAGGGTCTCGCCGAGATCATCAAGCGCATCGCGTGGCTGATGCATCTGCACGAGATGGACACGCACTACGAGAGACCACTCCAGTGAGCATGGAGAGCTTCCCGCCCGTGATGTTCGCGGGACTGATCCTCATCATGCTGATCGGCTTCCCCGTCGCCTTCTCGCTGGCGGCGCTCGGTCTCACGTGCGCGATCTACGCGGTCTCGCAAGGCTGGTTCCAGCCGGCCTTCCTCTACAACCTGCCGCTCAACGTCTTCGGCATCCTCTCCAACGACCTGCTGCTCGCGATCCCGTTCTTCACGTTGATGGGAACGATCCTCGAGCGATGCGGGCTCGCCGAGGACATGCTCGACTCGATGGGGCAGCTCTTCGGCCCGATCAAGGGCGGGCTCGGCTACTCGGTGATCATCGTCGGCTTCATCCTCGGTGCGATCACCGGCACCGTCGCCGGCCAGGTCATCGCGATGGCGATGATCTCGCTGCCGGTCATGATGCGCTACGGCTACAACATGCGCTACGCGACCGGCGTGCTCGCGGCCTCGGGGACGATCACGCAGCTGGTGCCGCCTTCGCTCGTGCTCGTCGTCCTCGCCGACCAGCTCGGCCGCTCGGTCGGCGACATGTACAAGGGCGCGTGGGGGCCGTCGATCCTGCAGATCGTCATCTTCGCGCTCTACACCTTCATCATCGCGCGCATCCGCCCCGAGCACGTTCCCGGCGTCCCGAAGGAGGCGCGCACGCTGAACGGCTGGGCGCTGTGGGCAAAGTGCCTGCGCGGCATCATCCCCTCGGCGATCCTGATCTTCGCGGTGCTCGGCAGCATGGGCGGGTTGCCCGGCATCGATACCGCGATCGCGACGCCGACCGAGGCCGGCGCGATGGGCGCGGTCGGCGCCTTCATCCTCGCCGCGCTGCACCGGCGGCTCACCTGGCCGCTCGTCAAGGGCGCGATGACCGGCACGATGCGCATCACCGCGATGGTCGTGTTCATCCTGATCGGATCGCGCGTCTTTTCGCTCGTCTTCCAGGGCGTCGAGGGCGGCCGCTGGATCGAGCACATGCTCTCGCAGCTGCCGGGCGGCACGGTCGGCTTCCTGATCGCCGTCAACATCTTCATCTTCTTCCTCGCGTTCTTCCTCGACTTCTTCGAGATCGCGTTCATCATCCTGCCGTTCCTCGCGCCCGTCGCCGACAAGATGGGCATCAACATGATCTGGTTCGGGGTGATGATCTGCGTGAACATGCAGACGAGCTTCATGCACCCGCCGTTCGGCTTCGCGCTCTTCTACCTGCGCGGCATCTCGGACACGCTGTTCAAGAGCAAGGCGCTGCCGAGGAACGTCCCTTCGAGCGACATCTACTGGGGCGCGCTGCCGTGGGTCGTGATGCAGCTGCTCCTCGTCGGCATCGTGATCGCGTTCCCGCAGTCGGTCACCGCGTTCCTCGACAAGGAAAAGGTGATCGACCTCAACAAGGCGACCGAACAGCTGCAGCAGATGGACCGCAGCCGCAGCGGCGAGACCGGTCCGGGCGTCAGCGGCCCGGGGGCGTCGGCGCCCGACGGCGTGACGCCGCCGCCGGCCGAAGGGTCGAGCAACGACGACGCGATGGAGGCCGTGCGTCGCGCGCTCGAGCAGGAACAGCAGACGAAGAAGCCCTGACGTGAAAAGGCCCCGGGCGTTCGCCGCGGGGCCGCATCCGAAAGCGCGAGGGCGTCAGAGCTTTTGCGACTGCATGAAGTCGTCGAAGCCGGCTTCGGTGAAGCGGAACCACAGGTTGGTGTCGCGCCGCCACGCCGAGAAGTCGGCGTAGATCTTCTTCCACGCGGCGTTGCTCGCGTTCAGCTCGCCGTAGATGTCCATCGCCGCCTTGAACGACTGCTCCATCATGTCCTTCGGGAAGCGATGCAGCTTCGTTCCGGAGCCGACGAGCGTCTTCAGCGCTTGCGGGTTGACGGCGTCGTACTTGGCGAGCATCTGCACGTGCGCATGCGACGCGGCCGCCTCGACCATCGCCTTCTGCTCGGCGTTGAGCGCGTCCCACGCCTTCGAGTTGATGAAGAAGTCGAGCTCGGGGCCACCCTCCCACCAGCCGGGGTAGTAATAGTTCGGTGCGATCTTGTTGAGGCCGAGCTTGAGGTCGTCGTACGGGCCGACCCACTCGGCGGCGTCGATCGTGCCCTTCTCGAGCGCCGGGTAGATGTCGCCGCCGGGGATGTTCTGCGGCACGCCGCCGATGCGCTCGATGATCTTGCCGCCGAAGCCGCCGATGCGGAACTTGAGGCCCTTGAAGTCGGCGACCGACTTCATCTCCTTGCGGAACCAGCCGCCCATCTGCGCGCCGGTGTTGCCGCCGGGCAGGTTGACGATGTTGTACTGGGCGTAGAACTCGCGCATCAGCTTCAGGCCGTTGCCCTCGTACATCCACGCCGTCATCTGGCGCGCGTTGAGCCCGAACGGGATCGCGCAGCCGAGCCCGAACACGGGATCCTTGCCGAAGAAGTAGTACGGCGCGGTGTGCGCGACCTCGACCGTGCCCTGCTGGACGCCGTCGACGACGCCGAACGCCGGCATCAGCTCGCCGGCGGCATGCGTGGAGACCTGGAACTTGCCGCCGCTCATGTCGTTGAGCTTCTTGGCGAACACCTCGGCGGCGCCGTAGATCGTGTCGAGCGACTTCGGAAAGCTCGACGCCAGCCGCCAGCGCACGTTGGCCTGGGCGTGGACGATCGCGGGTGCGGCGCCGGCAGCCAGCACGCCGGCCAGGCCGGTCTTGCGAATGAAGGAACGACGCTGCATGTGAACTCCCTGTGACGCGCGCGTGGATCGAAACGCGGGCGATTCTAGGAAGCGCTCGTCAGCTTCCCGACAGGGACTTACCCCGCCTCGCGCGCCGCCGGTCAGTCGCCGGCGACCTTCATCCGTTCGAGCAGCACCGAGCCGATCGTGCGGCTGCCCATCGTGTAGGCATCGGCGCCGACGGCAGCGATGCCGGCGAACATCTCGCGCAGGTTGCCCGCGATCGTGATCTCGTGGACCGGGTACGCGATCTTTCCGCCCTCGACCCAGAAGCCGGCGGCGCCGCGCGAGTAGTCGCCGGTGACGTAGTTCACGCCCTGCCCCATCAGCTCGATCACGAACAGGCCGCGGTCGAGCTTCTTCAGCATCGCGTCGAGGTCGTCGGCGCGCCGCGTCGTGCGCGACGTCAGCGTCAGGTTGTGCGAGCCGCCGGCGTGCCCCGTGGTGCGCATGCCGAGCTTGCGCGCCGAGTAGCTCGACAGGAAGTAGCTCTGCACGACCCCGGCGTCGACGATCAGCGCCGGCCGCGTCGCGACGCCCTCGTCGTCGAACGGCGCGCTGCCCTTGCCGCGCGGCACGTGCGGGTCCTCGCGGATGTCGATGTGCTCGGGCAGGACGCGCTTGCCGAGGCTGTCGAGCAGGAACGACGACTTGCGGTAGAGCGCGCCGCCGCTCGTCGCCTGCACGTACGCGCCGAGCAGCGTCGACGCGAGCGACGACTCGAACAGCACCGGCACCTCGCGCGTCGTGATCTTGCGCGACGCCAGCCGCGACAGCGCGCGCTCGGCGGCGTAGCGGCCGACGACCTCGGGCGCGGCGAGCTCGTCGGCCGAGCGCATCGACGTGTACCAGGCGTCGCGCTGCATGTCGTCGCCGAGCGACGCGATCGGCGCGACCGAGAGCGAATGGCGCGAGCTCGCGTAGCCGGCGCCGAAGCCGCGCGTGTTGGCGGTGAAGAAATGCGACTGCTGCGCCGAAACGCCCGAGCCCTCCGAGTTGGTGATGCGCGCGTCGACCGCGAGCGCTGCCGCTTCGCAGCGCGTCGCGAGCGCGATCGCGTGCTCGGCGTCGATCGCCCAGGGATGGAAGAGGTCGAGGTCGAGTGCCGCGGCTTCGGCGTCGGCGAGGTCGGCCTCGTCGGGCAGGCCGGCGGCGGGATCCTCCGACGTGAAGCGCGCGATGTCGTGCGCTGCCTGCACCGTCTGCTCGAGCGCGGCGGGCGAGAAGTCGGACGTGCTCGCGTTGCCGCGACGCTTGCCGACGTAGACGGTGACGCTGATCGATTTGTCGCGGTTGCGCTCGATGTTCTCGGTCTCGCCCTTGCGCACCGAGACCGACAGGCCGACGCCTTCCGACACCTCGGCGACCGCGTCGCTCGCGCCAAGCGCCTTCGCGCGATCGAGGCAGGTCTCGACGAGCTCGCGAAACTGTGCGCGGGTGTAGGCGAAGCCGGAGGGAGTCGGCTCGGAAGCCGCGGGAGCGATGGGCATGGATGTTATGGAGCGCGATCGCGCGACTCGCGCGGCGGCCCGTGAAGAGGGCCGCGACTATGATAACGACGAGCACCGCGCCCTTCTCCAGCTTGCCGATCGCGATGACCGAACGCCCCCCCGCGGATGCCGCCGCCGACGCTCGCACCGACGCGAGCGCAACCGAGCGCCCGAGCAAGACGAAGCGCAAGGCCGCGTCGCACGAGCTGCAGGCGCTCGGCGAGTCGTTGCTCGAGCTCACCGACGAGCGCCTCGCGTCGCTCGGCCTCGCCGAGGCGCTCGTCGAAGCGATCCGCGCTGCGCGCAAGATGCGCAGCCACGAAGCGCGCCGTCGTCAGCTGCAGCTGATCGGCAAGCTCATGCGCTCGGCCGACGTCGAGCTCGCGCGCCTGGCCGTCGCCGAGCGCCAGCTCGGCCGCGCCCGCGACTCGCTCGCGCTCCACGACGCCGAGCGCTGGCGTGCCGAGCTGATCGCCGACGACGCAGCGGCGACGCGCTTCGCGCGCGAGCACGCCGGCGCCGACGTGCAGCAGCTGCGAACGCTTGTCCGCAACGCGCGCAAGGACGCGGCGAGCGCGCCCGAGCAGCGCAGCGGCCGCGCATATCGCGAGCTGTTCCGGTTCATCCGCGAGCACCAGCGCGATGGCTGACGACCCCACCGCGATCGCGCGCGACCGCGTCCGCGTCGGCCTCGTGTCGGTGAGCGACCGCGCGTCGACCGGCGTCTACGAGGACAAGGGCATTCCGGCGCTGCGCGAGTGGCTGACGCGCGCGATCGTCAACCCCGTCGAGTGGGAGACGCGTCTCATCGCCGACGAGCAGGCCCTCATCAGCGAGACGCTGCGCGCGCTCGTCGACGACGCCCGCTGCGACCTCGTCCTCACGACCGGCGGCACCGGGCCGGCGCCGCGCGACGTCACGCCGGAAGCGACGCTCGCGATCGCGACCAAGGAGATGCCCGGCTTCGGCGAGCAGATGCGCCGCATCTCGCTCGCGTTCGTGCCGACCGCGATCCTGTCGCGGCAGGTCGCGGTGATCCGCGGCAAGGCGCTCGTCATCAACCTGCCGGGGCAGCCGAAGGCCATCGCGGAGACGCTCGGCGGGCTGGCATCGGCGACGCCGCCGGTGGCGGGCATCTTCGCCGCCGTGCCGTACTGCGTCGACCTGATCGGCGGCCCGTACATCGAGACCGACGACGCGGTGTGCGCGGCGTTCCGGCCGAAGTCGGCGCTGAGGGCGCCGCGAACGACCTGAGCGACTCCGGAAGATCCTTCGCTTCGTTCGGCACGACGAGTCGCGGCGCGCCGCGGCTCGTCACTTGACGAGGCGGTTCAGCCGCTCGGCGTCGAACGTCTCGGTGGTGTGCGCCTCGCCGGGCACGCAGTCCTCGCTCGGCAGCTCGCGCGTGCGCGACGACAGCTTCTCGATCGCCTGCCAGAGCAGCGCGATCTGGTGCTCGTGGCCGGAGGCGTTGTCGATCAGGCCCTTCATCGCCTGCGAGACGGGGTCGTCGCCTTGCGTCACGCCGTACGCGGAGAAGCCCATCTTCGCGGCGCTCGCCTCGCGCGTCGCCTCGTCCTCGGCGACGATGATCCGCGCCGGGTTGCCGACCGCGGTGGCCCCGGGAGGCACCGGCTTCACCACGACCGCGCCCGAGCCGACGCGCGCGTTGTCGCCGACGGTGAAGCCGCCGATGATCTGCGAGTTGGCGCCGACGATCACGCCCCTGCCGAGCGTCGGATGGCGCTTGGCGCCGCGCGTGAGCGACGTGCCTCCGAGGGTGACGCCCTGGTAGATCGTGCAGTCGTCGCCGATCTCGGCGGTCTCGCCGACGACGACGCCCATGCCGTGGTCGATGAAGACGCGCCGCCCGATCGTCGCGCCGGGATGGATCTCGATTCCGGTGACGAAGCGGGCGAACTGCGAGACCCAGCGCGCCATCCAGTGAAAGCCCAGCGAGCGCCACCACGCCGCATGGCGATGCAGCACGACCGCGTGCAGCCCCGGATAACACGTGAGCACCTCCCACGTCGAGCGCGCCGCAGGGTCGCGCTCGCGGATGCAGGCGATGTCTTCGCGAAGGCGCTCGAACATGGCGGTACCGCGGGAGAAGGGATCGGGCAGTTTAGCGGCAGCGCTCGGAAATCGCTCGCGCGATGCCGCGCAGGATGTGGACCTCCTCGACCTCGAGCCCGGCGCGCAGCGCGAGCCGGTGCAGCCGCGCGACGAGCTTCTTCGGCGCCGCCGGATCGAGAAAGCCGAGCGCCGTCAGCGCCTCCTCCCAGTGCGCGACGACGCCGCGGACGGCAACCGCATCGGCCAGACGATCGTCGGCGACGCGACGACGAGCGGTCGAAAAGCCGCCGAGCGCCTGCCGCCAGTCGTAGGCGACGAGCTGCACCGCCTGCGCGAGGTTGAGCGAGCCGTACGCCGGATCGGTCGGAATCGTGAGGCAGGCGTTGCACGCATAGACGTCGTCGTTGGCAAGGCCGAAGCGCTCCGAGCCGAAGACGAACGCGATGCGGTGCGCGCTTTGCGCGAGCGTCGCGAAGAGCTCGCGCGGCGCGTGGTTCGGCGGCCCGAAGTCGCGCGGCGTCATCGCCGTCGCGCAGACGTAGGTGACGCCGTCGAGCGCGTCGGCGAGCGTGGCGACGACGCGCGCGCCGGCGAGGACGTCGGTCGCGCCGCTCGCAAGCGCGACCGCCACGGCGCGCCGCTGCACGTTCGCCCAGCGCGGCGCGACGAGGACGAGATCCGAGAAGCCCATCACCTTCAGCGCCCGCGCGGCGGCGCCGACGTTGCCGGCGTGGCTGGTGCCGACGAGGACGAAGCGGGTGGAGTCGGCGGGCATCGTCCGGACAGGTCAACGGCCTAGAATCGCAGGTCCATTGTGCAGCGCGTCCGGACGTCCGCCGGCGGCGTGCCCTCCGCCGAAAGTTCCTCGATGTCGCAAGCGCTGCACCCGATGCTCAACATCGCGATCAAGGCCGCGCGCGCGGCCGGCGCGATCATCAACCGCGCCTCGCTCGACCTCGAGCGGCTGCACGTGAGCAGCAAGGCGCCGAACGACTTCGTCACCGAGGTCGACCACGCCGCCGAGGCGGCGATCATCGACACGCTGCTCGCCGCCTATCCCGGCCACGGCATCCTCGCCGAGGAGTCGGGCTCGACCCGCGGCGCGCGCGACAGCGAGTACGTCTGGATCATCGATCCGCTCGACGGCAC
Organism: Caldimonas sp.; assembly: GCA_030150305.1. Classification (GTDB taxonomy): domain Bacteria; phylum Pseudomonadota; class Gammaproteobacteria; order Burkholderiales; family Burkholderiaceae_C; genus Schlegelella_A. Next base: position 17,478 of record JASLGD010000604.1, read on the forward strand.
GACCAACTTCATCCACGGCCTGCCCACCTACGCGGTCTCGATCGGCCTCGCGTTTCGCAACCAGATGCAGCAGGCGGTCGTCTACGACCCGGCGCGCAACGACCTGTTCTACGCGACGCGCGGCCGCGGCGCGTACCTCAACGACAAGCGGCTGCGCGTGTCGCGGCGGTCACGCATGGCCGACGCGCTGATCGGCACCGGGTTCCCGTTCAGGAAGGGCGACGACCTCGCCCGCTACCTGCACATGATGGAAAAGGTGATGAAGGTCTGCGCCGGCATGCGCCGGCCGGGTGCGGCGGCGCTCGATCTCTGCTACGTCGCCGCGGGCTGGTACGACGGCTTCTTCGAGACCGGCCTGTCGCCCTGGGACGTCGCCGCCGGCTCGCTTCTCGTCGCCGAGGCCGGCGGGCTGATCGGCAACTTCACCGGCGACGCCGATTTCCTCCACGCACGCGAGGTCGTCGCCGGCAATCCCAAGATCTACGGCCAGCTCGTGCAGCTGCTCGCGCCGTTCACCTCCGTCGGCCACGCGCCGAACGAGCAGCCCGCCGGCTGAAGGTGCGGCCGGAGGGGCTCATCGGCGCGATCGAAGGGGCGTCGGCACCCCCCGGCGCGAGGGGGAGGCGCGCATCGTCGCTTTCCTACATTGGGAGTGCTTGATCCACGTGTGCGTTCCATGACTCTCGTTTCGAGCGCACCCGTGCGCGAGCTCCTGCACGCCGGCGGCCAGGTCGGCGCGCTGATCCGCGGCCACGACTGGTCGACGTCGCCGCTCGGCCCGCCCGAAGACTGGCCGCAGCCGCTCCGCACCGTCGTCGACCTCCTGCTGCGCTCGCGCTTCCCGATGTTCGTCGCGTGGGGCGACGAGCTCGGCTTCCTCTACAACGACGCCTACGCCGAAATCCTCGGCGCCAAGCACCCGCGCGCGCTCGGCAGGCGCTTTCGCGACATCTGGGCCGAGATCTGGAGCGACATCAGTCCGTTGATCGACGCCGCGATGGCCGGCCAGGCGATCTACCGCGAGGACTTGCCGCTCGTCATGAACCGCAAGGGCTACGACGAGCAGACCTGGTTCACGTTCTCGTACTCGCCCGTCCGTGACGAGTCCGGCCGCGTCGCCGGCATGTTCTGCGCCGTCTCCGAAACGACGGGCCGCATCCTCGCCGAGCGGGCGCTGCGCGAGCTCAACGAGACGCTCGAGCGCCGCGTCGACGAAGGGCTCGCCGAGCGCAAGCTTCTCGCCGACCTCGACTATCGCTGGCTTGCGATCAACGCCGCGGCGGCGAACGAGTTCGAGCGCATCTTCGGCGTGCGGCCGCGCGTCGGCGCGAGCATGCTCGACGTGCTCGCGGCGCAGCCCGAGCACCAGGCCGCGGTGAAGGCGGTCTGGGGCCGAGCGCTCGCCGGCGAGCAGTTCGTCGAGGTCGGCGAGTTCGGCGACGCGGCGCGCGACCGCCGCTCGTACGAGATGCGCTACAACATCCTGAAGAACCGCGACGGCCAGCGGATCGGGGCGTACCAGTTCGTCTACGACATCACCGAGCGGCTGCGCGACCAGCAGCGGTTGCGCGAGGCAGAAGGAGCGCTCCGCCAGGCGCAGAAGATGGACGCGCTCGGCCAGCTGACCGGCGGCGTCGCCCACGACTTCAACAACCTGCTCGCGGTCTTCGCGAACGGCCTGCAGCTGATCGAGCGCAACGCCCCGCCCGAGCAGCAGCAGCGGGTCATCGCCGGCATGCGGCGCGCGATTGCGCGCGGCAGCGGCCTCACCCACCAGCTGCTCGCGTTCTCGCGCCGGCGCGCGATGAATCCGGAGGCGATCGACCTCGCCGCGCACCTGCGCGGCATGCGCGAGATGCTGACGCGATCGCTGCGCGGCGACATCGAGGTGCGGATGGACCTCGACGACGGCCTCTGGCCGGTCGAGATCGACGCCGGCGAGTTCGATCTCGCGATGCTCAACATGTGCGTCAACGCGCGCGACGCGATGCCGAGCGGCGGGACGATCACGATCGCCGCGTCCAACGTGAACTCGACCGGCAGCGACGGCGTCGCTTCCGACTTCGTCCACCTCTCGGTCAGCGACGTCGGCTGCGGCATGCCTCCGGAGGTGCTGTCGCGCGTGTTCGAGCCGTTCTTCACCACCAAGGACGTCGGCAAGGGCTCGGGCCTCGGCCTGCCGCAGGTCTACGGGTTCGCGCAGCAGTCGAGCGGACAGATCGACATCGAGAGCAAGGTCGGCAAGGGCACGCGCATCACGCTGCTGCTGCCGCGGACGCTGCGCGAGCCGATCGCATGGAGCGATGCACCGCCGGTCTCTGCGCCGCGCGGCATCGCCGCGTCGCGCGGCGTCGCGCTCCTCGTCGAGGACGATCCGGAGGTCGCCGCGCTGACGCGCGAGATGCTCGCCCACCTCGGCTTCGAGGTCATCGACGCGGCGAGCCCGGCGGCCGCGCTCGGCGCGCTTGCCAACGCGCGCCGCGTCGACGTCGTCTTCTCGGACATCATGATGCCCGGCGACATGAGCGGCATCGAGCTCGGCCGCGAGATCCGGCGCCGCCAGCCCGACCTCAGGGTCGTGCTGACGACCGGCTATTCGGAAGCGACCGCGGCGATGGACGGCGCCGAGTTCACGCTGCTCCTGAAGCCCTACAGCCTCGACGGCCTGTCGCGCGCACTCGGCATCGCCTGAGCGACGCGATCGCCGCCGGAGCAGGCGATATGCTCGCCGCACCGTGAACAGCCGCGACGCCGGCGCACCGCGCCTCCACGAAGCCGATCGCGCCGCCGCGCTCGAAGGCGCGCACACGCCCATGATGCAGCAGTACCTGCGGATCAAGGCCGAGCATCCGGAGACGCTCGTCTTCTACCGGATGGGCGACTTCTACGAGCTCTTCTACGACGACGCGCGGCGCGGCCATCGGCTGCTCGACATCACGCTCACCGCGCGCGGGACGAGCGCCGGCGCGCCGATCCCGATGGCCGGAGTTCCCGTGCACGCGGTCGAGACGTACCTCGCCAAGCTCGTCAGGCTCGGCGAGTCGGTCGCGATCTGCGAGCAGGTCGGCGAGGTCGGCGCCAACAAGGGTCCGGTCGAGCGCAAGGTCGTCCGCATCGTCACGCCGGGAACGATCACCGAGAGCGACCTGCTCGCCGAGAAGAGCGACGCGGTCCTGGCGGCGCTGGCGCGACACGCCGGACGCTGGGGACTCGCGTGGACCGCGCTTTCGAACGGCGAGATCCACCTCGCCGAGTGCAACGACGACGAGCTTGCCGGCTGGCTCGCGCGCATCGCACCGGCCGAGGTGATCGCCGACCGTGAGCTGCCGGCCGGCAGCGTCGATGCCCAGCAGACGACGCTCACCAAGCGACCGCCGTGGCAGTTCGACGCCGCGCTCGGCGAGCGGACGCTGCGCGCGCGGCTCGGCACCGCATCGCTCGCGGCGTTCGGCGCCGACGCGCTCGCCGCCGCGCACGCCGCCGCCGGCGCGCTGCTCGCGTACGCCGAGCACACGCAAGGTCGCGCGCTGGCTCACGTCCATCGCGTCTCGGTGCAGCGGACGAGCGAGCTGATCGAGCTGCCGCCGGTCACGCACCGCAATCTCGAGCTGACGCGAACGCTGCGCGGCCGCGACGCGCCGACGCTGCTGTCGACGATCGACCTCTGCGTCACCGGAATGGGCAGCCGCGCGCTGCGGCTGTGGCTGACGCAGCCGCTGCGCGAGCGGCGGATCGCGATCGATCGCCACGACGCGATCGCCGCGCTGCTCGCGCACGGCACCGCAGCCTTGCGCGAGGCGCTGCGCCACGTCGCCGACGTCGAGCGGATCGGCACCCGGATCGCGCTCGGCCAGGCGCGGCCGCGCGAGCTCGCCGGGCTGCGGGCGACGCTCGCGGCGCTGCCGCGGCTGCGCGACGCGCTGCCGGTCGAAGGCTCGGCGCTGCTCGAGATGCTCGCGGCGTCGCTCTCGCCGCCCGAGGAGATCGTCGCGCTGCTCGGCGCGATCGCGGAGCAGCCGGCAGCGCTCGTCCGCGACGGCGGCGTCATCGCCGAGGGCCACGACGCCGCGCTCGACGAGTTGCGCGCGATCGGCCGCGGCGGCGACGCGTTCCTGCTCGAGCTGGAAGCGAAGGAGCGCGCACGCACTGGCATCGCGACGCTGCGCGTCCAGTACAACCGGGTCGCCGGCTACTTCATCGAGATCGGCCAGGCACAGGCGGACCGCGTTCCCGCCGACTACCGTCGCCGGCAGACGATGAAGAACGCCGAGCGCTTCGTCACCCCCGAGCTGAAGGCGTTCGAGGACAAGGCGCTGTCGGCCGGCGAGCGCGCGCTCGCGCGCGAGAAGGAGCTCTACGAACGCTTGCTCGAAGCGCTCGCGCCGCACCTCGAGGCGATCGCGGCGCTGGCGCGTTCGCTCGCCTCGCTCGACGCCCTCGCCGCGCTCGCCGAATGCGCGCGGCGCGGCGACTGGTGCCGGCCGCGCTTCGTCAAGGAGCCGCTGATCGAGATCGAGCGCGGCCGCCATCCGGTCGTCGAGGCGCGCCTCGCGGAATCCGGCACTCCCTTCATCGCCAACGACTGCCGGCTCGACGCCAAGTGCCGCATGCTCGTCGTCACCGGCCCGAACATGGGCGGCAAGAGCACGTTCATGCGCCAGGTCGCGCTGATCGCACTGCTCGCGTCGATCGGGTCGTACGTTCCGGCGGCGGCGTGCCGGCTCGGGCCGATCGACGCGATCCACACCCGGATCGGCGCCGCCGACGACCTCGCCAACGCGCAGTCGACGTTCATGGTCGAGATGACCGAGGCGGCTGCGATCGTGCACGGCGCGACCGAGCACTCGCTCGTCCTGATGGACGAGATCGGCCGCGGCACGTCGACCTTCGACGGTCTCGCGCTCGCCGGCGCGATCGCGCACCACCTGCACGAGAAGAACCGCGCGTTCACGCTGTTCGCGACGCACTACTTCGAGCTGACCGAGTTTCCGCGCCAGCACGAGCGCGCCAAGAACGTCCACGTCTCGGCGGTCGAGACCGGCGATGGCCACGACATCGCGTTCCTGCACGAGATCGAGGCCGGGCCGGCGAGCCGCAGCTACGGCGTCCAGGTCGCGCGCCTCGCCGGCATGCCGCCGGCGCTGCTGCGCCACGCGCGCGCGACCCTCGAGCGGCTCGAGGCCGAGCGGATCGCGCGCCAGCCGCAGATCGACCTCTTCGTCGCCCCGCCCGAGGCCGTCGCGGCGGCCGAGCCCGCTGCCGTGGCGAATTCCGCGCTCGCGGAGGCGGTCGCGGCGCTCGACCCCGATATCCTGTCGCCAAGAGAAGCGCTCGAAGCGCTCTACCGCCTCAAGGCCCTGCACAAGCCACGAACATGACCTACTGCGTCGCCGTCAAGCTCGATGCCGGTCTCGTCTTCCTGTCGGACTCGCGTACCAACGCCGGGCTCGACCAGATCGGCACCTTCCGCAAGATGATGATCTACGAGCGGCCAGGCGACCGCTTCATGGTCATGCTCTCGGCCGGCAACCTCTCGATCTCGCAGCAGGTGCGCGAGATCCTGCAGATCGAGGAGCTGCACGACGGCGCCGACCGCCCGCCGATCACGATCTGGAACGCGACGAGCATGTTCGACGCCGCGCGCGTCCTCGGCTCGGCGATGCGCCGCGTCTACGACCAGGACGGCGCGTCGCTCAAGAAGTCCGGGCTCGACTTCAACGCCTCGATGATCTTCGGCGGCCAGATCAAGGGCGAGGCGATGCGCCTCTTTCTCGTGTATTCGGCCGGC
>JASLGD010000340.1 GCA_030150305.1 Caldimonas sp.
GGCTTTCGCGCGCCAGCGGCCGGCGAGCTCGCGGCGGCGCTGCTCGAGCGCATCGCCGACGACGCGCGCGACCGCGCCGCGTCGGCTGCTGGCGTCGATTCCCAGCGCTACCGCGACCCGGCTGCTGCGCCGGTGGCGCGGCCGGCGCGGATTCCGGCCGGCCTCGCCGAATTCGCGGGCCGAGCGCTCGACCGCGCCCTCGCCGGGCGGGCGCTGCGCGGTCGCGCGCTCGGCGAGGTCCTGAGCGAGCCGAAGCCGGGCACCTGGTTCGAGCCCGGCGCGGCGCGGCTCGGCAAGCGCGGGCTTGCGCTCGACCGCCGCACGCGGATGCTCTACGACGAGCGTCACGTGTTCGTCAACGGCGAAGCGATTCGCGCCGGCGGCGCCGACGCGACGCTGATGCGCAGGCTCGCCGACGAGCGCCGGCTCGACGCCAAAAGCGTCGCACAGGCGAGCGCCGCGGCGCGGGCTTTGCTGGCAGAGTGGCTGCGTGCCGGCTGGTGCGTGCACCCCGGCGACCGCTACGACGCCGACCGGGAGCCGAGATGACCGCCGAAACCATCGTTCCGATCGCCTCGCGCGCCGAGTTCGTCGACGCGATCCGCGCTTCGCTCGCGCTCGCCGCGCACGAGGGCGCGCGCGAGATCCAGCTCGTCGACGCCGACTTCGTCGACTGGCCGCTCAACGAGCGCGCCGTGCTCGACTCGCTCGCCGCCTGGGTCGACTCGCGCCGCAGCCTGCTCGTCTTCGCCCACAGCTTCGACGAGCTGGCGCGCCGCCATCCCCGCTTCGTCGATTGGCGTCGCCAGTGGGCGCACGCGGTCCGCTGCCGCAACGACCCGGAGCTCGAGGCGGCGCAGCTGCCGACGCTGCTGCTCGTTCCGGGGATCACGTGCCTGCGCCTGGTCGACCGTGTCCACCATCGCGGCACGGTCTCGAGCCGCGCGGTCGACGTCGCAGAATGCCGCGAACTCGTTGACGCGCTTTTGCAACGTTCGGTCGAGGCCTTCCCCGTGACGACGCTCGGCCTCTAGGGAAAACATGTACGACGCCTATAATCGCCGGTCAGGCACTGGCGGCGCAGTCGCGTCCCATGTCTTGCGGACTTTGGGGCTCTTCGCCAGAAGGTTCCCACACAGACCGGTGAGTTGTCGAACTTAAATATCGAGGAGAAACATGAAAACCGCACTGCTGATGGTGACCCTGGCCGCCGCTGTTTCGTTTGCTGCATGCAGCAAGAAGGAAGAGACGACCACCACGACGACGACGCCTCCAGCAACGACGATGACCACGCCGTCGTCGACCACGACCGTTGTGACCACCCCGGCGGACAGCGGCGCTTCGTCCGCGGCCACCGCGGCGATGTCGGCCGCTTCGTCGGCGACCGACGCGGCGAACTCGGCGAACATGGCGGCCTCGGCCGCGATGAGCGCGGCGTCGAAGTAAGCAACGCTGCGACGAACGAAAGCCGCCTCCGGGCGGCTTTTTCATTGGTCGTCGGGCCGAGGCGGTCAGCCGACCTGAAGCCAGGGACAGCCGAGCAGCGGGTCGGCGATGACGACGTCGTCCTCGCTGCTGCCCCAGCACGCAGCGAGCGCGCTGCGCACGATCTGCGGCCGGTTGTTCTCGCGGCTGAGGTGCGCGCCGACGAGATGGCGCAGCCGCGCTGCGATGCCGCTCGCCAGCAGCTCGACCGCGGTGGCGTTGCTGAGATGGCCGTAGCGGCCGCCGATGCGCGCCTTCAGCGACGGCGGGTAGCGCGACTCGGCGAGCATCGCCTCGTCGTGGTTGCATTCGAGGACGAGCGCGTCGACCCCGCGCACGCCGTCGAGCATGTGCTCGGTGATCGAGCCGAGGTCGGTGAGCACGCCGAGGCTCGCGCTGCCGTCGCTGCAACGCAGCTGCAGCGGCTCGGCGGCGTCGTGGGCGACGGTGAACGGCCTCAGCTCGAGGTCGCCGAGCGCGACGGTCTCGCCGTCGCGCACGAAGCCGAGCCGCTCGGGGATCGCCTGCTCGCCGATCGCACGCCAGGTGCCGCGGCTCATCCAGACCGCGAGCCGATGCTTCTCAGCGAACGCGATCGCGCAGCCGATGTGGTCGCTGTGCTCGTGGGTGACGAAGACGGCGTCGAGGTCCGCCGGCTCGAGGCCGGCGCGCGCCAGGCGCGTCTCGAGCTCGCGCAGCGAGAACCCGGCGTCGACGAGCAGGCGCGTCGTCGTGATGCCGCCCGATCCCTCGACGACGGTCGCGTTGCCCGAGCTGCCGCTGCCGAGGCTGCAGAAGCGGATCACGCGTCGCTTTCGGCCGGCCCGCCTAACGGAGATCTTCGAGCAGCAGGGTCGCGATGCGCTTGCCGTTCTCGGTCGTCTCGGGACGTCCTTGCGAATCGAGGACCGCGACGGTGCTCGACCGGCCTTCCGAGCTCACCTTGACGCGGTACTTGGCGAGCCCGGTCTCGTCCTTCTTCTTGCCGAAGCTGAACATGCGCTGCAACAGGTTCGGCTCTTCGCGCCCGGCGTACGCCGGGTCGACGTAGCGGACGAAGTAGAGGCCCTGGCCGCGGTCACGGTCCTCGACGGTGAAGCCGGTGCGGTCGAGCGCGACGCCGACGCGCCGCCAGGCGCGATCGAAGTCGTCGTCGAGCTGCAGCGTCGGCGACGGCGAGCCGGCGACGAGACGCGCGCGCGCCGGCCCGGCCGACGGCGCCGATGCCGCCGCCGTCGCCACGGTCGCCTTGGCGACCTCCTCGGTCGCGCCGAGCTTGACCATCAGGCGCGACAGGAACGTCGCCTCGAGCTGCGGATCGGCAGGCCGCGGCTGCCACACCGTCGAGTCCTTCTGCGGCGAGCCGATGTAGACCTCGGCAAGGCCGCGATGGGTGATGTAGATGTCGCTGCCGGTGGCCGTGCGCTCGACGCGGGTCGTGAACTTGTCGAGCTCGCCGGTCGAGTACGCCGAGTCGATCAGCTTGCCGACGGTGTTGCGGATGAAGTCGTTCGGCACCTTGGCGCGGTTCTCGGCCCAGTCGGTCTCGATGACGCCGGCCTCGGGACGGTCCTGGACGAGGTTGAAGCCGTTGTCCTTCCAGAACGTGCGGATCTGCGGATAGACCTGCTCGGGCGTGAGCTTCGTGCTCAGCCAGCGTTCGTTGCCGAGCCGCTCGAGCTTGAAATCGCCGACCGACTGCGGCGCGATCACCTGCACCATCGCCGGCGCCGACGCCGCTGCGGCCGTCGTCTGTGCCTGGAAGGTCGACGCGCTGATCGCTCCGTTCGGCTGCTGGTAGCGCGTCTCCTTGGAGAGTTGCGTCAGGTCGGGGGGAACTTCGAGCCCGGCCGGGCGCGTCGTTGCGCTCGACTTGTAATCGACCTTGTCGCCGGAGAAGAAGTTCTCGACCGACGAGCAGCCGACGAGCGTCGCGAGACAGGCCAATGCGACGAGGGAACGCGATCGAAACGGGGTCACTCGGAAATCTCCATCGATGTCGCTGCGCGTGCGGCCTGATTCGGCTGCGCAACGACCGTTCGGTTCAGCCGGGCAGCGGGGGGCTCATGCGAGCCCGGCCTCGCGCATCGCGGCGGCGAGCGCAGCCTGGCCCGCTTCGCTGAGCGGCGTGATCGGCAGCCGCACCGTCGCGCCGCAGCGACCGAGCCGTGCCAGCGCCCATTTCGTCGGCGCCGGGCTCGGCTCGACGAAGAGCGCCTGGTGCAGCGGCAGCAGCTGCAGCTGCTGGCGCGCGGTCTCGCGGGCGTTGCCCGCGAGCGCCGCCGCGCACAGCGAC
>JASLGD010000381.1 GCA_030150305.1 Caldimonas sp.
ACGGTCGCGTCGGTGGCTTCGTTGGACTCCGCGACGATGCGGGCGAAGTCGGCGCGCGCAGCATCGCCGTCGCCCGCGGTCAGGCGCAGCTGACCGCGCAATAGCAAGCCCTTTGCGCGAGCTTCGGCACCATCCTCGGCCTTGTTGTCGATCACCGGACCGAGAAAGGTCTCGGCCTCTCGGATCGACGCGGGATCGCCGAGGAGCGCAAGTGCTTGCGCCAACGCCAGGGCTCTGCCGACCCACAAGGACTGGCCGGGTGCGTAGAGCGCCTGAGTGCGCGCAAGCGCTTTTCGGCGAAGTTCGACGATCTCCGCGCTCGCACGGCCCTCGCGTTGCAAGGTGTCGGCGAGATCGTCCTCGATCAAGGCATTCTGGTAGGCGTTGGCCCCGAGCAGGTCGCGCACGTGGCGCAGCGCATCGCGCTGCAACGACTCGGCTTCGCTCGTCCGACCCGCTGCGGCGAGAGCGTTGCCCCACTGACTCGCGTAATACCAGGTGAAAGCGTTGCTTGGTCCGAGCAGCTGGCGACGGAGCTCATAGGCCTCGCGTAGATCCTGCTCGGCTTCCCCGGGCCGACGCTGCGACAAGCGCAGCTTGCCGCGGCCGCGGAGAATTTCGCTCCGCACGGCCGAGGCATCGTTCGGCAACGCTGTGAGCGCCTCGGTATAGGTACGCTCTGCCTCCTCGAGCCGCCCGACGCCGTTGTAGAACGTGGCCAGGAAGCCCAGTGCCTGGCCGAGGGTTGCGCTTTTCGCGCCGAGTTGGTCGCGTTGAATCGCGATCGCCTCCTGATACGCGGCTTCCGCCGCCTGGTTGCGACCGTCGCGCTTGAGAATTCCGCCCAGGAGAAGCAAGGCGTCCGAGCGTTGGACGGTGCGCGCCCCGAACCCTCGAGCGAAGCGGTTGAGTGCGTCGCGCACGTACGCCTCCGCCTCGTGATCACGCCGCGCTTGCGTCAGCATCTGTGCACGGCTCAGCACCGCGCGTGCAGTCTCGACGTGGTCGTGGCCAAGCTTTCGTTCGTAGATATCGATTGCCTGGACGACGAGGGCTAGCGCCTCATCCGGCGCGCCCCGTCCGTAGGCCAGACTGTCGGCAAGCTGGCGTTTCGTCCGCGCCGCTTCGACGCTGTCGGCGGCCCCCAGAGTCTCGAACAGCGAAAGCGCCTGACGATCGAGTCTCTGAGCCTCGTCATGATGGCCGAGCCACTCGTCGACCCGACCGAGCTTTCGCATCGAGCGTGCCGCCTGCAGACTTTGTCCCCCGTAACGCGCTTCGTTCTCGGCGAGTGCACGGCGCAGCAGTTGCGCGCCGATTTCCATGTCGCCAAGGTCGGCCGCGATTTCGCCGAGGTCATCGAGCAGCTCGGCGTGCACGGCTGCGTCGCCCGCCAACTCGCGGTCGAGCCGATCGACTGCGGCCCCGACAAGCTGGCGCGGGCTCCGGGTGTCGGCATTCGAACGGCGCCTCGGATCCTGCTCGACGAAGAGCGAGACGACGAAGTCCTTGACGCGTTCGGCACGCAGACTCTGCTGCTCGGCCCGATGAGCCTGCCAGATGACGCCGAGCACTCCGAAAAGCGTGGCGATGACGACGGCTCCGCCAGCAGCCGCACCGAGCCGATGCCTGCGAACGAACTTGCCCGCACGGTAGGCGAGCGAGTCCGGCCGGGCGAGGACGGGTCGGCCCTCTAGATGACGTCCGACATCGTCCGCCAAGGCGATGACCGACGGGTACCGTTGAAGAGGATCTTTCTTCAGTGCCTTGAGCACGATCGTGTCGAGGTCACCGCGCAGGGCCTCTCGCAATCGCCGCGTCGTGCTTGATCGCAGCGCGGCGACCTCGTCGCCGCTCTTCTCGTCGGCGCCGAGCCGCAGCGCACTCGGAACCGTCGGCTCGTCCTCGAGCACAGCCCGTTCCAGCTGCGCGACGCTCGCCCGCGCTTCGCCGTAGGGGCGCCGCCCGGTCAGCAAGCGATACAGCACGACACCAAGCGCGTACACGTCGGTTGCGGTCGTGATCGGGCCGTGCGACACCTGCTCAGGAGCGGCATATTCGGGAGTGAGGGCACCGGCGCCCAAGCGGGTGAGCTCGGTGACGGCAAAGCCGTCGCTGCTGTCCTCGACGAGCTTGGCGATGCCGAAATCGAGCAGCTTCACAGAGCCGTCAACCGTCACGAGAATGTTCGAGGGCTTCAGATCGCGATGCACGATCAGATGTGCATGTGCGTGCGCGACGGCCTCGCAGACCTGGAGGAAGAGTCTCAGGCGGCCGTCGATGCCCAGGCGTCGCTCGTCGCACCACTCGTCGAGTCGCTTGCCTTCCACGTATTCGATGACGAGGAACGGGCGACCCTCGAGGTCGCTGCCGGCATCCAGAAATCGAGCCACATGATCGTGCGCGAGCTCGCCCAGGATGCGACCCTCACGCGCGAAGCGCGATCGATACATCGAAGCGATCAGGTGGGGATGCAGCAGCTTGAGGGCGACCGGCGCACTTGTCGGCCTGTCCGTGCGGCGCGCGAGCCACACCTCGCCCATGCCGCCGTCGCCGAGTCGGCGCAGAAGACGATACGACCCGAGATCGCTGCCTTCGCCGACGGTGCTACCCGTCCCCGCCGGATGGGCGCGCGTCGGGCCTCCAGCGGCTTTCCTGAGAAAACCCTTCGCCTCGGCACGACGGTCCGCCTCCAGCAGCATTGACACCAGTGCGTGCACGGCGGGGTCGCTCCCCTGCATGGCCTTGAGCGCGCGCGCACGCGCGAGCTCGTCACTGTCGAGCAGTCGCTCGAACGCAGCGAACGCGCGGCGTTGCAGCGCCAACTCCGCGTCCACAACCCTATCCCCCAAGCGCCTGAAAGAGGAACGCGCGCGCCTTGCGGAGATCGCGCTTGACAGTGGCGGGCGACAGAGACTTCAGGCGGCAGATGTCTTCGATCGCCACACCGGCAAAGAAATGCATCTCGAACACGTCGTGCCCCCGCTCGTCGATCCTTGCCAGCGCCTTGAGCGCCTCGTCGACGGCGATGATGTCGAGACCGCTCAGCGCGTCGTCCTCGAGAGAGGTCGTGAGCGTCAGCGCTGGCTCGCCCCCGCCGCGGCGCTCAGCGCGGCGTTCGCGAACGTGGTCGACCACCACGCTGCGCATCACCCGAGACGCATAGGCGAAAAACCGGCTGCGATTCTCGAACGCCAATGCGTCCTGCCCGGCCATGCGGAGGTAGGCCTCGCCGACGAGGCCCGCTGGATCGAGCTGGGTCACGGCGTGCTCGCCGCGCAGGTGGTGGCGTGCGAGCGTCCGCAGTTCGCCATAGATGCTTGCGTAGAGCTCGTCTCGCGCAGGCGCGTCGCCGGCCGATGCGCGGGCGATGAGCTCCGTGATGTCGCCCATGCGCCAAGCATAGGCAGGGCGCGGGACGATAGCAACGCCTGCGCTGCTGCCTTGATACACGCGGCGCAGGCGCTCGGTTGAACCTCAGCGAGTCGAAGCCGGATCGGCCTGCGCGTTGGATGCGCGGATCGCCGCGGGGCTGACGGACCTTGTCTCCAGCGTCTGCATATCGAACACCTCGTAGCTGCCGAAAAGGCCATCGCAGGGACCGGGCGGCACGTCGGGGCGCACCGTGACGACGACCTCGGCACGCACCGCGGTGGGCACCCCGGTCTTGATGAAAGGCGGCGCGACGGCGATCGCCGTTTGCCCACGTTCGAGCGAAAGCGCCTGCGCAGCCCCGACAACGTCGCCCTGAGCGTCACGGAAGTTCACGACGACTCGGCACGGGCCCGGTGGGATGTTGACTCGGCCAGGAGAAGCGCCGAGATTGACCAACACGACGCGCGAGGACTGGGTGACTGTTTGCACGGCGGGAAGAAAGTCGATGCTGCGCAGGTCCCGCGCTGCAAACGCCGGCACCGACGCGGCGAGTAGACAACCCAGGACCGGCAAG
>JASLGD010000387.1 GCA_030150305.1 Caldimonas sp.
GATCGACACGGCGATGGCGGTCGTCACCGGTCGCGCGCTCGACCTCGTCGCGCGCGACCTCGATCGCCTCGTCGACGCGCTCGTCGCGCTCGCGCGCAGGCATGCGGCGACGCCGATCCTGGCGCGCACGCTGCTGCAGCCGGCGCAGGTCGTGAGCTTCGGCTTCAAGATCGTCGCCTGGGTGGCGCCGCTCGTGCGCGCCCGCGGGCGCATCGCGCGCGCCCGCGCGGCGGCGCTCAAGGTCCAGCTCGGCGGCGCGGTCGGCACGCTCGCCGCGCTCGGCGACAAGGGCGACGCGGTGGCGCGCCGCGTCGCCGAGCGGCTCGGGCTGCGGGCCGCCGATCCGTGGCACGCGCAGCGCGACGACTGGGTCGCGCTCGGCTGCGAAGTCGCGATCCTGTGCGGCTCGCTCGCCAAGCTCGGAGGAGACGTCGCGCTGCTCGCGCAGGGCGAGGTCGGCGAGGTCGCCGAGCCCGCCGGCGAAGGTCGCGGCGGTTCGTCGGCGATGCCGCAGAAGCGCAACCCGGTCGCTGCGCTCGCCGCGATCGCCGCAGGCCTCGGCGCGCCGCAGCACGCCGCGACGCTGCTCGCAGCGATGCCGCAGGCGCACGAGCGCGGCCTCGGCGACTGGCAGGCCGAGCTCGCCGACTGGCCGTCGCTCTTCCTGTCGGCGCACGGCGCGATCGTCGCGCTCGCCGACGCGGTCGCCGGCCTCGAGGTCGACGCCGCGCGGATGCGCGCCAACATCGCGCGCCAGCGCGGCACCGTCTTTGCCGAAGCCGCCGCGGCGCTGATCGCACCCGCGCTCGGCAAGCAGAAGGCGGCGAGCGTCGTCGGCGCGCTCGCGGCGCGCGCGATCGCGGGCGAAGGCGATCTCGATGCGCTCGTCCGTGTCGATCCTGCGTTCGCCGCGGTCGCGGCCGATGCGATCGCCGCCGCGTTCGACGTCGACGCCGCCGCGCGCCGCGCCGGCGAGGTCGCCACGGCGCGGCTCGACCGGTTGCTCGTCGCGCCGCCCACCTCCGGAGACTCCGCATGACCGCCCCCGACCGCAGCGACGACTTCGACCGCGGCGTCGCCAACCGGCGCGCCGTCCTCGGCGACGACTGGGTCGACCGCTCGCTCGCCAGCGCGACCGAGTTCAACGCCGACTTCCAGAGCCTCATCACGCGCTACGCGTGGCACGAGATCTGGGGCCGTCCCGGCCTCGACCACGAGACGCGGCGGCTGCTCGTCCTGGGCATGACGATGGGGCTCGCGCGCTGGGAAGAATTCGAGCTGCACTGCCGCGCCGCGATCCGCGGCGGCGTTGCGATCGCCAAGATCCAGGAGACGCTCCTGCAAGGCGCGATCTATTGCGGCGTGCCGGCGGCGAACACGGCGTTCAAGATCGCCGCGGAGCTCCTGCGCGCCGAGGGCCGCGCGCCGGCGCCGTCGTCGCTCGCGGTGGCGAGCCGCGTCGCGACGCACCACACCTTCAGCGCGCCGCAGCTGCACGTCACCGTGCAGGGCGAGGGCGCACCGGTCGTGCTCAGCCACGCGCTCGGGCTCGACCTGCACATGTGGGACGCGCTCGCGAAGAAGCTCGCCGAGAAGCACACGGTGCTGCGCTACGACCATCGCGGCCACGGCGAGTCGGCGGCGCCGCCGGGTCCGTACGCGATGGACGATCTCGTCGACGACGCCGCGCGCGTCGTCCGCGAATGGGGCCGCGGCCCGGTCGCGTGGATCGGCCTCTCGATGGGCGGCATGGTCGGGCAGGGCCTCGCGGTGCGCCATCCCGAGCTGCTGCGCGGCGCCGTGCTCGCGAACACGACGGCGCGCTACCCCGAATCGGCGCGGCCGACGTGGGCGGCGCGGATCGCCGCGGTCGAGCAGGGCGGCATGGCCGCGGTCGCCGACGCGGTCGTCGAGCGCTACCTGCACAGCGACTACCGCGCGGCGCATCCCGACGTCGCCGCGGCGCTGCGCGCGCGGTTGCTGCGCACCGATCCGGCCGCGTACGTCGCGTGCTGCCACGCCGTCGCCGGCGTCGACTGGCTCGACCAGCTCGACAAGGTGCGCGTGCCGACGCTCGTCATCGCCGGCGCGCGCGACGCCGGCGCGACGCCCGAGATGGCGCGCGCGATCGCCGAGCGGATCGCCGGCGCCGAGCTGCGCGTCTTCGCCGACGCTTCGCACCTGAGCGTCGTCGAGGTCGGCGACGAATTCGACGCCGCGGTATCGTCGTTTCTCGACTCGCTGCCCGCATCGCCATGAGCAAAGCATTCGCCTCCCAGGCCGACCTCGCCGACAAGAAGGTCACCTTCACCCGGCTCTCCGAGAACGCGTACGCGTACACCGCCGAGGGCGACCCGAACACCGGCGTCGTGATCGGCGACGACTGCGCGATGGTGATCGACACGCAGGCGACGCCGGTCATGGCCGCCGACGTCATCCGCCACATCCGCACCGTCACCGACAAGCCGATCAAGTACGTGGTGATGAGCCACTACCACGCGGTGCGCGTGCTCGGCGCGAGCGCGTACGGCGCGAGCGAGATCATCGCCAGCGAGGACACGCGTGACCTCATCGTCGAGCGCGGCGCGCAGGACATGCAAAGCGAGATCGAGCGCTTCCCGCGGCTCTTTCGCGCCGTCGAGACGATCCCCGGCCTGACCTGGCCGACAATCACGTTCAAGGGCGAGATGACGCTCTGGCTCGGCAAGCTCGAGGTCAGGCTGATGCAGCTCGGCCGCGGCCACACCAAGGGCGACACCGTCGCCTGGCTGCCGCAGCAGAAGATCCTCTTCTCGGGCGACCTCGTCGAGTACGGCGCGACGGCGTACGCCGGCGACGCGTACTTCCGCGACTGGCCGGCGACGCTCGACCGCGTCGAGGCGCTCGGCGCGCGCGCGATCGTTCCCGGCCGCGGCGCGGCGCTCACCGACCCGGCGATGTGCCGCGAGGGCATCGCGACGACGCGTTCGTTCATCCGCGAGCTGCTCGCGAGCGTCGAGCGCGGCGTCGCGCAGGGCCATGACCTGAAGCGCGTCTTCGCCGACACCGACGCCACGCTCAGGCCGAAGTACGGCCAGCAGGTGATCTACGAGCACTGCATGCCGTTCGACGTCGCGCGCGCCTTCGACGAGGCGACCGGCCACGCCGATCCGCGCATCTGGACCGCCGAGCGCGACAAGGACATGTGGGCGGCGCTGGCATGAGCTCGATCGGCGACGCCCAGACGCGCTTCGGCAGCGGCCGCGCGGTGGCGCGCGTCGAGGACGCCGCGCTCCTCACCGGTCGCGGCCGGTTCGTCGACAACGCGCCCGAGCCGAACCAGACGGTGATCGCGTTCCAGCGCTCGCCCCACGCGCACGCCGCGATCGTCGCGATCGACGCCGACGCGGCGCGCGCGATGCCTGGCGTGCTCGCCGTCTACACCGGCGCCGAGCTCGCCGCGGCCGGCGTCAAGCCGCTGCCGACGTCGCCCGACTTCCGCCGCGCCGACGGCTCGAAGGCGGCGAGCCCGCCGCGCCGCGCGCTCGCGCACGAGCGCGTCCGCTACGTCGGCGAGGCCGTCGTCGCCGTCGTCGCCGAGTCGCGCGAAGCGGCGCGCGACGCGGTCGATGCCGTCGCCGTCGAGTACGACGAGCTGCCTGCGGTGACCGACGTCGAGCAGGCGACCGCCGCGGGCGCGCAAGCGCTCGTCGACAGCGCGCCCGACAACATCGCCGCCGAGATCCGCCACGGCGACGCCGGCGCGGCGGACGCGGCGTTCGCGCGTGCCGCAGTGACGGTCGCGCTCGACCTCGTCAACCAGCGCGTCGCGCCGGTCTCGCTCGAGCCGCGCAGCGTCGTCGCGTCGTTCGACGCCGCGACGAAGTCGTTCACGGTTCGCATCAGCAACCAGATGCCGACCGCGGTCGCTGCCGCCCTCGCCGCAACGCTGCCCGACGTCGCGCAGCCGCAGGTGCGCGTCGTCGTCGGCGACGTCGGCGGCGGCTTCGGCATGAAGACCGGCGCGTATCCCGAGGACATCGTCGTCGCCTACGCGGCGCGCGCGCTCGGCCGGCCGGTGCACTGGCAGTCGGATCGCAGCGAGGAGTTTCTCTCGGCGTCGCACGGCCGCGACGTCACCAGCCGCGCCGAGCTCGCGCTCGATGCGAACGGCAAGGCGCTCGCGCTGCGCGTCCGCTCGCGCGCCAACGTCGGCGCGTATCCGACGCCGGCGGGAATCGCGATCCAGCTGATGATCGGGCCATGGGTGTCGACGAGCATCTACGACATCCAGGCGATCGACTTCCACCTGCAGGCGGTGCTGACGAACACGACGCCGACCGGCCCCTACCGCGGCGCCGGCCGCCCGGAGGCGGTCTACACGATCGAGCGGCTGTTCGACGCCGCGGCGCGCGCGATGAAGCTCGACCCCGCCGAGCTGCGGCGCCGCAACATGATCCGCGCCGAGCAGATGCCGTATCGCAACGCGATGAAGCAGACGTACGACTGCGGCGCGTTCGAGAAGATCCTCGACCAGGGCCTCGCGCTCGCCGACTGGAGCGGCTACGAAGCGCGGCGCGAGGCTTCGAAGCGCCGAGGCATGCTGCGCGGCCGCGGCATCGCGACGTTTCTCGAATGGACCGGCGGCAACGCGTTCGAGGAGAAGGTCAGCGTCGACGTCAGCGGCGACGGCGTGATCGAGATCTTCTCGGCGACGCAGGCGATGGGGCAGGGCATCGCGACCAGCTACGCGCAGCTCGCGGTCGACGTCTTCGGCGTGCCGATCGAGAAGATCCGGATCGTCCAGGGCGACACCGCGCGCGGCAACGGCTTCGGCAGCGCCGGCTCGCGGTCGCTCTTCACCGGCGGCTCGGCGGTGCAGGTCGCGTCCGAGCGCACGGTCGAGCACGCGAAGTCGCTCGCCGGCGAGGCGCTCGAGGCGTCCGCGGGCGACATCGAGTACCGCGGCGGGCGCTTTTCGGTCGTCGGCACCGACGTCGGCATCGACCTCTTCGCGCTCGCGGCGCGACAGCCGGGACAGCGCATCCACCTCGACGGCGCGACGACGGTCGGCGGCGCGACGTGGCCGAACGCGTGCCACGTCTGCGAGGTGGAGGTCGATCCCGAGACCGGCGACGTCAAGGTCGTCGCGTACGCGTCGGTCAACGACATCGGCCGCGTCGTCAGCCCGACGATCGCGCGCGGGCAGGTCGAAGGCGGCGCGGTGCAGGGCATCGGCCAGGCGCTCGGCGAGCAGGTCGTCTACGACCCGGAGAGCCACCAGCTCGTCACCGGCAGCTTCATGGACTACGCGCTGCCGCGCGCCGACTTCGCGAGCGAAGCCTTCCGCACCGAGTTCGACACGTCGGTGCCGACGGCGCTCAATCCGCTCGGCGTCAAAGGCGTCGGCGAGCTCGGCACGATCGGGGCGACGCCGGCGACCGTCAACGCCGTCATCGACGCGCTCGACCACGCCGGCCTCGGCCGCGACGGCGAGCGCCTGCAGATGCCGCTGACGCCGGAAAAGGTCTGGCGCGCGCTGCAGGCGGCGTCGCGCGCCTGAGTCGAAGCGCGAGCGATCACGGCGGCGAGCTCTTCGCGGCTGCCTCGTCCCGGGCAGGCCAGAAGCAGCACTTCGTCCAGGCCAGGCTCAGCAGCTCGTCGAGCACCGCCTTCGTCCCTTCGCTCGTCTTCCACCAGCGGTCGAGGCGCCAGCGGCGCGGCGGCGCCGCGACGATGCCGACGTCGACGTCGGGCCCGAACGCCATCCGGTAGACCAGGCGCGAGCGACGCGCGTGGACGCCGGCCGAGAACACGTCGATCGCCGGCGGCGCGACGCCTTCGGCGCGCAGCCAGTCGCGCACCACGACCGCGCTTCGGTAGCTGCGGTCCTGCTCGAGCGCGGGCGCAGGGGCGGCGACGACCGCGATCCCGCCGCCGCCGTGGCGGCGCAGATGGTCCGCGGCGCGCTCGGCGTAGGTCGGCCACGGCTGGAGCTCGCGCCACGTCTCGATCGGCCCGCCCGAGGTGACGATCCGTTCGTAGCGGCCGCTGCGCGCGAGCGGGAGCGCGTCGTCGAGCGCGTCGTCGTCGAGCCATCCTTCGACGACGAGGATGCGCGCGGCGCGGCCGTCGCCGCCGGCGCGCTCGGTCGGCGCGAGGTACGTGCCGAGCCGCGGCACGACGACGACGGCGAGCGCCGTTGCGACCGCGAGCACGACGAGCGCACCCCAGACCGTGGGCAGCCAGACCTGGCGACGGCGAAGGAGTTGCGGCACGCGATGCCCTGGCTTCTTCGCTCGACTGCGTCGACCGCGCGCGTTCAGCGCTGCCGCCCCGCGCCGCGGCACCACGGCAGCATCGCCGTCAGCGAAAGCACTTCGCCGCTTCGCGTCGGAACGTAGCCGGGCAGCGCAGCGAGCGTCGACTGCCATTCGGCGGACGCGAGCACTTCGCGCAGCGCGGCGACCGGCGCGAGGTCGAGGTGCTCGGCGAACGTGACGAGGAAGTAGCGCTCCTCGGCGAGCGGCACGAAGTCGAGCCCGCGGTCGCGCGCGACTGCCTCGATGCCGAGCGCCGCGTCGGCGCTGCCGCTCGCGACCGCCTGCGCGACCGCACGGTGCGACGGCTCGACGCGGTCGTAGCCGTCGATCGCGGCTGCGCTCGTCTGCGCTTCGGCGAGCAGCTCGTCGAGGACGACGCGCGTGCCGGTGCCGCGCGCGCGGTTGACGAAGCGCACGCCGCGGCGCGCGAGGTCGACCACGCCGGAGAGCCGAAGCGGATTGCTCGCCGCGACGATGAGTCCCTGCGTGCGCGACGCGAAGCCGATGAGGCGATGGCGGCGCGGTTGCAGCAACGGCCGGTACGTGCGCACCGTCGGCGAGCTCGGCGACGCGTCGGCGAGGGCGTGGAAGCCGGCGACCAGACAGCGTCCGTCGTTGAGGGCCGCGAGCGCGTCGACGCTGCCGGTGAAGCCGACATCGAGGTGAAGCTTGCAGCGCCGCGCCGCCCAGCCGCGCAACAGCGGCAGCGCCTCGTCGTGGCTCGCCGCGATCTCGAGCACCGCGGCGTCGTCGTCGAACGCGATCGCGAACGCGTGCTCGAGCTCGCCGCGCAGGCTCGCGAGCTGCGGCGCCAGCCGCGCCTGCGCCTGTCGTTCGGCCCACAGCAGCTTGGCGCCGAACGGCGTCAGCGCCGCGCGCTGGCCCTTGCTCCAGACGAGGAGCTCGCGGCCGAGCTCGGCTTCCCAGCGCTTCAGCTCGCCCCAGACGTGGCGGTACGAGCGGCCGACGTGGCGCGCCGCGGCCGAGATCGACCCTTGCGCATGGATCGCTTCGAGCAGCTCGATCAGCGGGTGATGGAGCTCGCGCGGCGCGGCGTCGGCTGCGTGCAGCGCGTACGTCAGCTCGACCCTATGCATGCGTCTTCATATCGTCTGCCTCGGCGGCGACGTCGAGAATGGCGCGCCTGATGGAGCCCGATCGATGAGCGCGGTGGGCGAGGCGGCGACGCTCGCGCTCGACCTGATTGTCCATGCCGACGCGGCGCTCGTCCGCACGGTCCTGCTCTCGTTCGCGGTGAGCGGAACGGCTTGCCTGTGCGCGGCGTGGCTCGGCCTCGCCGCGGGTGCGTGGCTCGCCGCGGCGCGCTTTCCCGGCCAGCGCGCGGTCCTGCTCGTGCTCGACACGCTGCTCGCGCTGCCGTCGGTCGTCGTCGGCCTCGCCGTCTACCTGCTGCTGTCGCGCAGCGGTCCGCTCGGCGACTGGGGCATCCTCTTCACGCCGGCGGCGATGGTGATCGCGCAGACGATCCTCGCGCTGCCGGTCATCGCCGCGCTCGCGCGCCAGCTCGTCGCCGACGCGCTGCGCGACGGCGGCGAGCAGCTGCGCTCGCTCGGCGCCGGCACGTTCGCGCGCGCCGCGCTGATGCTGCTGCACGAGCGCTGGGCCGTCGTCACGCTGCTGCTGATCGCGTTCGGCCGCGCGATCGCCGAGGTCGGCGCCGTGATGATCGTCGGCGGCAACATCGACGGCGTCACGCGCGTCATGACGACGACGATCGCGCTCGAGACGAGCAAGGGCGACCTGCCGCTCGCGCTCGCGCTCGGCCTCGTGCTGCTCTCGCTCGTGGCATTGCTCAACGTGGTGGTGGCGCTCGTGCCGCGCAGCCCCGGTCTGGCGGGCGCGACATGGCGGTGATCCCCATGCCCGCCGGGGCGCTCGTCGCGCTCGGCAACGTGTCGGCGCGGTTCGGCCAGCACCTCGCGCTCGACCGCGTCGACTTCACCGTGCGCCGCGGCGAGGTCGTCGCGCTCGTCGGCGCCAACGGCTCGGGCAAGACGACGCTGCTGCGCGTCCTCCACGGCGTGCTCGCGCACGAGGGCACGCGGCGCACCGGACCTGCCGCGCTGCGGCAGGCGATGGTGTACCAGCGGCCGTTCCTGCTCCGTCTCTCGGTCTGGAACAACCTGCGCATCGCGCTCTGGCTCGCCGAGCGCGACGCGCCGGCAGCCGAGCGCCATGCGCGCGCCGGC
>JASLGD010000402.1 GCA_030150305.1 Caldimonas sp.
TTGACGCGCGGCACGACGGCGCGGTTGAGCGACGCCGTCCAGCGGCCGCGCGTCAAGCTCAACCAGGCGTACGCGTCGATGTTCCAGGAGCACCGCGATGCGCAGCACGGCGAGCTCGCGCAGCACCTGCAGGAAGCGCGCTGGACCGTGAAGAACGTGCAGCAGCGCTTCTCGACGATCCTGATGGTCGCCGAGGCGATCCTCAAACGCCAGCAGCACTTCCTCGAGTTCGGGCCGATGGCGATGAAGCCGCTCGGCCTGCGCGAGATCGCCAACGAGCTCGGCCTGCACGAGTCGACCGTCTCGCGCGTCACCAACAACAAGTACATGGCGACGCCGGTCGGCGTCTTCGAGCTGAAGTACTTCTTCTCGCGCGAGATGGCGACGGCGAGCGGTGGAGCGTGCTCGGCGACCGCGATCCGCGGCGTCATCAAGGGGATGATCGACGCCGAGAACCCGGCCGACCCGCTCTCCGACGCGCAGATCGCGCGCCTGCTCGTGCGGCAGGGGCTGAAGGTGGCGCGCCGCACGGTCACCAAGTACCGCCAGCTGCTCAAGGTGCCTTCGGTCGAGCGCCGGCGCAGGATCGGACGACCGACGGGCGAAGCGATTGCCTGAGCGGGCGCGATCGGCGGGGTACGGAGGCATGCCGATTGCCCCCACGAGGCCCGCCGTCGTACAAGGGAGAGACGGCGGTGACCCAAGGCTGGCGGTGGCAGGCGACACGCAACGATCTCGTTCCGAAGCGAACCCGGACCGCGCCGGCGCCTCGACCGCGCCTGCGGGCGACCATTCGGCGCGCCTGATCGACGCCGCGCCGGTGCTGATCTGGAGCGCCGGCCTCGACCGCCGCAACGACTGGTTCAGCCCTTCGTGGACGACCTTCACCGGCCGCAGCAGCGACGAGCTGCTCGGCGACGGCTGGACGCGCTCGATCCATCCCGAGGACCTCGACCGCTGCCTCGGCATCCGCGCCACGAGCTTCGACGCGCGAGCGCCGTTCTCGATGGACTTCCGCCTGCGCCGCCACGACGGCGAGTACCGCTGGATGCTCGACAACGGCGTGCCCAGGGTCGGCAGCGACGGCGCGGCGGTCGGCTACGTCGGCAGCTGCGTCGACATCCACGAGCGCAAGGAGCTCGAGGAGTCGCTCGCCGAGCGGACGCAGCAGCTGCGCCTGGCCGAGCGCCGCCAGGGGCGCTTCCTCGGCATGCTGTCGCACGAGCTGCGCAACCCGCTCGCGCCGATCGCCAACGCCGCCAGCGTGCTCAGGACGATCGAGCACACCAATCCGATCCTCGTCCGCCTGCGCGAGATCCTCGAGCGCCAGGTCGCGCGGCTCGGGCATCTGATCGAGGAGCTGATCGACGTCACGCGCGCCGCGCAGGGCCAGATCACGCTCGTGCGCGAGAAGACGTCGGTCGAGAGCATCGTGCAGGCGGCGGTCGCGAGCAGCCACGACAAGCTCACGGCCGGCGGCCATCGCCTCGAGGTCGACGTCCCCGACGAGCGGCTGTTCGTGCGCGGCGACCGCGACCGCCTCGCGCAGGCGCTCAGCCATCTCATCGTCAACGCCGCCAAGTTCACGATGCAGCCCGGGACCGTGACCATCGCCGTCCGCCGCGCCGCGAAGACCGTGCACGTCTCGGTCAAGGACCACGGCGAAGGCATCGATCCGCAGTTCCTGCCGCACGCGTTCGAGCTGTTCGCGCAGCAGGACCAGAGCCGCGCGCGCACGCTCGGCGGTCTCGGCGTCGGGCTGACGCTCGCGCGCAGGATCGCGCAGCTGCACGGCGGCGACGTCGAGGGATTCAGCGACGGTCCGGGCCAGGGCAGCGAGTTCGTCCTCTGGCTGCCGCTCATCGAGGCCGACGGCGCCGACGACGGCGACGACACCGAGATCCCGAAGCTGAGCGAGAACTACCGCGTCCTCATCGTCGAGGACAACGCCGACGCGCTCGAGAGCCTGCGCCTGCAGATGGAGCTCTGGGGCACCGAGGTCAGCACCGCCAAGAGCGCCGAGGAGGCGCTCGCCGTCGCCGAGCGCGTGCGGCCGCAGTTCGTGCTCTGCGACATCGGCCTGCCCGGCATGGACGGCTTCTCGCTGATCGAGCCGATGCGCCGCAAGCTGAAGGATTCACCGGTCGTCTTCGCCGCCGTCACCGGCTACGCAAGCCCGGCCGACCAGCAGCGTGCGCTCGACGCCGGCTTCGACGCGTTCTTCGTCAAGCCGCTCAACGCCGCCGGACTCGCCAACCTGCTGCGCTCGTACCCGAGCGCCGCGGTGGCGTGAACGCGCCCTAGCGCACCTCGTCGAGCGTTCCCGACTCCGACAGCGGCTCGCCGTCCTCGGCGGCGTATTCCTTGAGCCGGTTGTAGAGCGTCTTCAGGCTGATGCCGAGCGTCGCCGCCGTCTTCTCCTTGTGGCGGCCGAGGTGCTCGAGCGTCGCCAGCGTCAGCAACCGGTCGGCCTCGGCGAGCGTCGTGCCGACGCGCAGCGTGACGGTGGGCACCGCGGTGCTCGCCGGCTCCGCGCCAGCCGGCGTCGGCAGGCCGTCCTCGTGAATCGTCGGCCCCGGCGTCATGACGTAGGCGCGATAGACGACGTTGCGCAACTCGCGCACGTTGCCCGGCCAGCGATACGCGGCGAAGCGCTCGAGGACGTCGGCGCCGAGCTTCTTGCTGCCGCCCTCGCGCTCGCCGATCTGCTGCAGGAAATGCTCGGCGATCAGCGGGATGTCCTCGACGCGGTCGCGCAGCGGCGGCAGGTGGATCGGGAACACGTTGAGGCGATAGAGCAGGTCTTCGCGCAGCTTCCCCTTGGCGACCGCCTCGGCGGGATTGCGGTTCGTCGCCGCGATGATGCGGACGTCGGTCTCCTGGACCTGCGTCGAGCCGACGCGCATGAAGGTCCCGGTCTCGAGCACGCGCAGGAGCTTCACCTGCAGGTCGAGCGGCATCTCGGTGATCTCGTCGAGCAGCAGCGTGCCGCCGTTGGTGCGCTCGAAGAAGCCGAGGTGCTGGCGATCGGCGCCGGTGAAGCTGCCCTTCTCGTGGCCGAAGATCTCGCTTTCCATCAAGTGCGGCGAGATCGCGCCGCAGTTGACGCCGAGGAACGGCGCGCTGCGGCGGCGGCTGAGGTCGTGCACGGTGCGCGCGACGACTTCCTTGCCGGTGCCGCTTTCGCCCGTGATGAAGACCGAGACGTTGGTCCCGGCGACGCGGACGATCTGCTGGTACACGCGGCGCATCGACTGCGATCGACCCCAGAGCGCGCCGAAGTGGCCTTCGTTCTCGAGAACGCTCTGCATGTCCCCCGCCGCCGCCTTCAGCGCCGACGGCCGCGTCACGCGCGACAGCACGCCCTTGAGCTGCTTCAGGCTCATCGGCTTGACGAGATAGTCGGCAGCGCCGAGCCGAAGCGCCTGGATCGACGTCTCGAGGCTCGCATGGCCGGTGATCAGCACGAGCTCGGTGTTGGGCAGCTGCTTGGCATCGTTGAACAGCTCCATCCCGCTGCCGTCGGGCAGCATGAGGTCGAGCAACACGATGTCGGGCTCCTGCAGCGCCATCTGGCGGCGGGCGTCGCGCAACGACCCCGCGGTCGCGACGGTGAACCCTTCGTTGGCGATCAGCATCGCCATGGTTTCCGCGGCGTCGGAATCGTCGTCGACGAGCAGGGCGTGAGGCACTCGGAACCATCCTCCAGGAAACGATCGCAGTCAACTGCCGGCCACGGCGCGAGCATGCGCCTCGCGTGCGAACGAGGCTCGGACTCCGGGCAGGCGAGCAGGGTCTCTGCCGATCGTCGGGCGCCACTCCCAATCTGGCGCCGTCTTGCACCCGATGTTAGGCAGCCGCGTCGCGAGGTCCATTCAACGCGAACGGATTCACGCGTCGGATTCTGCCTACTCGGCGTGAACGGGGAGACGGGAACGGTGGTTGCCGACTGTGGTATGGGCGCATCCCGCGTGCTCCGGGCGCGTTGCGGAGACGGCGATCCCGCGGCGATGCAATCGGGCATCGACCGACCAAATAGGAAAGGAAGACGAGACATGGCACAGCAAGGCAACCACGACCACGGCGACTGGGGCCGCGGCGGCGGCTCGAGCAGTGAGGACAGTCGCCGCTGGGAAGGCGATCGGCGCGGTTCGCAACAGTCATCGTTCAGCCCGGGCGGCGAGCAGATGGGCGGCTACTACACCGGGGGCGGCCGCAACTATGGCGGCGGCCAAGGCAACTACGGCGGATCGTCGTCCGGCGACTGGGGCGCGCAAGGCGGCCAGAGCTCGTACGGTCCAGGCTATGGCCAGGGCTCGCAAGGCTATGGCCAGGGCTCGCAAGGCTACGGCCAGGGGTCGCAAGGCTACGGCCAGGGGTCGCAAGGCTACAGGCAAGGGTCGCCAGGCGATGGCCAAGGCTCGCAAGGCGGATACGGTCCAGGATCCTACGGACAGGGCTCCTCACACGGTTCGCAAGGCTCGTACGAGGGCTCGCAGGGACAAGGCTCGCAGGGCTCGTACGGGCAGGGTTCGTATGGCCAGGGCTCGTACGGCCAAGGCTCTTCCGGGGGACAAGGTTCCCGCGGCCAAGGCGGCTCGTACGACCAGGGGCGCAGCTATTCGAGCCAGGGCTCGTACGGTCAGGGGCAAGGCGCCTACGGACAAGGCCACGGCTACTCGGACCAGCGATGGTCGGGGCAAGGGTCGTACGGTCAAGCTGGGTCGCAATACGGGCAAGGCGGTTCGCAATACGGCCAAGGTGCGCAATACGGGCAAGGTGCGCAGTACGGGCAAGGATCGCAATTCGGCCAAGGTTCACCCTACGGCCAGGGTAGCTCGCACACGGATTGGCGCTCGTCGCGCGGCAACGAAGGCTTCGAGAGCGGCGGCCAGGGGTGGGGCCAGGGCGGCCAAGGCAGCCACGAGCACTTCGATCCCGAGTACCACCAGTGGCGCAGCGAACAGCTGCGCAACCTCGATGACGACTATCGCGCCTGGCGGCAGGACCGCTACCGCAAGTTCTCGGACGAGTTCAGCTCGTGGCGCAGCAACCGCTCGGGGTCGAGCGGCCCGAGCGGATCGTCGTCGGCGCAGACGGGCGGAATGGGCGGCTCGGGGTCAAGCACGAGCGGATCGTCCGGCAGCCAAGGAACGACTGGCAGCCAGGGCAGCTCGGGCACGAGCGGCAGCGGCTCCAGCACAGGCGCCTCGAGCATCGGCAGCGGCGCGAGCGGCAGCACCGGCATGAGCGGAGCAAGCGGCAGCGGCGGTAGCAGCAGTTCCGGCGGCAGCACGGGCATGAGCGGAAGCAGCGGCCAAGGCTATTCCGGCGCAAGCGGCAGCTCCGGCACCGGCGGAAGCAGCTCGGGCGCGGGCGGCCAGTCCGCCAGCGGCGCGGGCACAAGCTCGGGCAGCAGCGCCACCGGCGGCCTCGGTTCGGGTTCGTCGACGACCGGATCGGGCAGCACGACCGGATCGAGCAGCGGCGGCGCGAGCGGCACCTCGGGCTTGACGGGCAGCAGCTCGAGCGGCGCCGGCACGTCGGGCAGCGGCGCGAGCAGCGACCGCTCGAAGAGCAAGTAGCCGGTATCCGGCGCGGCGGGCGCTCGCCTACCGCGCCGGATCCGGATGCCAGCCGACGATCGCGAGCAGGATCGCGAAGCCGAGCACGTACGCGACGGCGACGTGCCAGCCGTCGCGCAGCCACGCGCTCGCCGACCTCGCTTGCGCGTACTGGCTCGCGAGCGCGACTCCGGCTGACGAGCCGAACCACACCATCGAGCCGCCGAAGCCGACGGCGTAGGCGAGGAACCCCCAGTCGTAGCCGCCCTGGCGCAGCGCCAGCGCGGTGAGCGGGATGTTGTCGAACACCGCCGAGACGAAGCCGAGGCCGAGCGCGACCCGCCACGACGCTGCCGGCAGCGCCTCGACCGGCATCATCGACGCCGCGAGCACGAGGCTCACCAGGAAGACAGCGCCGCGCGCGGCCGACGGCAGGACGCGCCAGTCGGGTCGAACGCGCGGCGCGCATGCGAGGAGCGCGGCCCACACGCCGAGCCCGATCGCCGGCAAGCGGTCGAGCACGCCGCCGTGGCTCAGCTGCGCGGCGATGTTGACGGCGATCGCTGCGACGAGCACCGCGAAGACGACCGCGATCCTGCCGCGGTCGACGCGGACGCCGGCAGGCGCGTCCTTCATGATCGGTTGCAGCGCATGCTGCTGGCGTGCCGCGACGACGCCGAAGAACGCGAGCGCCGGGATCGCGGCGACATACGCCTCGAGCACCTGCAGCGGTCGCACGCCGTCGATCCACATCATCGTCGTCGTCGTGTCGCCGACGACGCTGCCCGCGCCGCCGCCGTTCGCCGCGGCGACGATCGCGGCAAGGAAGCCGACGTGGACGCGGCCGCGGTACAGCGCGTGCGCCATTGCGCCGCCGATCATCGCGGCGGCGATGTTGTCGAGAAAGCTCGACAGCACGAACACGATCGCGAGCAGAACGAAGCCGCCCTTCCAGTCGTCGGGCAGCAGCGCCGGCAGCAGGATCGGCACGCGGCTGTCCTCGAAGTGCCGTGCGAGCAGCGCGAAGCCGACGATGAGCAGCAGGAGGTTGACGACCAGCACCCACTCGCTCGCGAGGTGCGCGCCCAGCCCGGCGACGCCCGCGCCGCCGTGGAACGGAGAGAACACGACCTTGTAGAGCGTGATCGTCGCCAGCCCGGCCAGCGCGATGCGCAGCGAGTGGTGGTGCGACACGGCGATGCCGACGAGCACCGCCGCGAACAGCGCGAATTCGATGGGGACGCCAGCGACGGCGGGGATCGCGATGTGCATCGAAGCCGCGCGAGGCGCGAGGCCCGCGTCGATCGTGGGTCGGCCATTGAACGCGAACGCGCCGGTTCGCGCATCGGGGAAGCCTCCGGTGCTCGACCTCACGCGATCAGTGCGTCCTCAGTGTTCGGTCAGGACCGGCCCCGGAGGCGCGGCGAGCAGGGCACGCGTACCGATGGATCTAGCTGCGCCGCTCGCCGCGGTGCTCGAGCCTTGCCTTCAGGAAGCCGCTCGCGGCATAGCGCGTGACGCGGCTGTAGAAGCGCTCGGTGAGGCGATCGACCATCGCGCTGTAGGCGTCGACGAGCTCGGGGCGGATGCTGAAGTGGTCGTAGTTGACGACGACCTCGACGCGGCGACCGATCGGCGCGACCACCCGCTTCACCGCCGCTTCGATCTTCTCGACGTCGGCGGGCGCGTCGACGACGTGGCCCTCGAAGTCGACGAAGAGGATGTTTTGGGCTGCGTCGTAGGCGATGCGCTCGTGCAGCGGAAGCGCGAGCATGCGCTCGCGCAGGTTCATCGGCGCGGCGTTGAACAGCGCCGCGTCCATCAGCCTGAGGTCGGGGCTGATCGCCGGAGCGAAGTCCATCAGCGCGAGCACCTGGCGCTCGAGGTCGATCCCCGGCGCGATCTCGATCAGCTCGAGGCCGCCGCGCTCGGCGAGGCGGAACACGCAGCGCTCGGTGACGTAGAGCACGCGCTGGCCGCGCTCGCGCGCCCGCTCGCCGCTGAACGTGCGGTGCTCGACCGCGCGGACGAACTTGCGGCAAGTGCCTTCGCTGTCGATCCGCACCTTGCCGTCGGCGATGTGGACCTGCAGCTCGCCGGTCGTGAACGTGCCGAC
>JASLGD010000609.1 GCA_030150305.1 Caldimonas sp.
ACCGACCGCGCCGCACCCCTTCATCCGGAGGACGGCGATCTTCCTGCCGCTCTTCGCGCCGTTCGGCATCAGCGGCGGCTACGTCGGCGTCACGCTCGCGTTCCTGCTCGGGCGCGCGGGGCTCAGCACGCTCGAGATCACGACCATCATCGCCGGCACGCTCTGGGTGCAGACGTGGAAGGTGCTGTGGGCGCCGGTGATCGACACCGTCGGCAACCCCAAGCTCTGGTACGGCCTCGGCGCAGCGGGAATCGGCGCGACGATCCTCGCGATGAGCGTGCTGCCCGCCGATGCGCGCGGCGTTCCGGCGATCACCGTGCTCGCGCTCGTCTCGTCGGCGGCGTCGACGCTGACGAGCATGTCGTCGGAGATCTTCCTCGCGCAGTCGGTGCGGCCCGAGATGCAGGGCCGCGCGAGCGGCTGGGCGCAGGCCGGCAACCTCGGCGGCAGCGGCGTCGGCGGCGGGCTCGGTCTGCTCCTCGCCGAGCACGTCTCGCAACCGTGGGTCTCGGGCGCGGCGCTCGCCGCGATCTGCCTGCTGTGCTGGGGGTGCGTGCGCTTCGTGCCGCCGGCGCGCAGGACGCACTCGACCACGCGCTACGTCGACGCGCTGAAAGGCGTCGTGCGCGACGTCTGGGAGGTCGCGCGCTCGCGCCTCGGCTATCTCGCGCTGATCCTCATGGTGTTGCCGATCGCGTCGGGCGCCGCGCCGTGGTCGGCGATCGCCGGCGAATGGAGCGCGGGCGCCGACCTCGTCGCGGTCGTCAACGGCGTCGTCGGCGGGCTCGCGTCGGCGGCCGGCGCGCTCGTCGGCGGCTATCTCTGCGACCGGATGCGCCCCGGCCGCGCCTACTGCGTCTTCGGCCTCGTCGCCGGCGCCGTCTGCGTCGTGATGGCGTGGTGGGCGCGCACGCCGGCCGCGTTCGTCGTCTTCACGCTGGCGTATTCGGCGGCGGTCGGCTGCGGCTTCGCCGCCTATTCGGCGATCGTGCTGCAGGCGATCGGCCAGCGCTCGGCGGCGACCAACTTCAACCTGATGTCGGCGGTCGCCAACGTGCCGCTCGCCGTCATGACGAGCTTCGACGGCTGGGTCCACGACCGCTTCGGCACCGTCGCGATGCTCTACGGCGAGTTCGTGCTGCCGGCGGCGACGATCGCCGGCTTCGCGGTGTTCGTCGCGGCGACGAAGCCACGCGCGCGAGCGCAGCCGGGCGCCGCGCCTGCCGACTGACGGCGCGCGTCAGCGCGTCACCGCGACGGTGTTGTCCTTCTCGTCGCGATCGATGAGCTTCCCGAGCGGATCGATCCCGGCGCGGACCGCGGCGCCGTTCGCGACCGCGATCGTCAGCCGGTTCTCGCCCGAATGCACGCGTCGCTTGGCGATCGCGACGACGTTGCCCTTCGCGTCGAGCGCGCCGACGTCGACGTCGCCCTCGAACGGCTCCTCGGTTTCCTTGCCGCTGCCGTCGGCGCGGATCTTGCGTGCCGAGACGACGAGCTCGATCGCATCGCCGCCGTCGGCCTGCTTCTTCGCCGACGCGCTCACCGCGCGCACGTCGTAGAGCGTGATCGTCTCGAACAGGTCGGCGATCAGCGGCTGCAGCGCCGGCGGCGTCACGCGGCGGAACTCGGCGAGGAGGTCGACCGAGCGCGCGTAGGGCGGCCCGACGAACTTCCAGCGCTTCAGGAACGCCGCGATCGCGTCGTCGATCGCCTGCTCGCCGATCGCGTCCTGCAGCGCGTAGAGCTCGAGCGAGCCCTTCTGGTAGTGCACGTACTGCGCGCCGTCGGCGCGCACGAGCGGCTGCTCCTGCTTGCTCTCGAAGCCGCGGCCGCGCAGGTAGCCGTCGAGCTCGTACTTGAGGAAGCGGTGCATCTTGGCGTCGCCGTACTTCGTCTTCAGCACCATCAGCGCGCCGTATTCGGACAGGCTCTCGGTGACGAACTCGGCGCCCTGCACGTTGGCCGGCACCTCCTGGTGCGCCCACCACTGGTGGGCGACCTCGTGCGCGGTGACGAAGTAGGGGTAGTCGATGTCGTTCGGGTCGCGGTCGTCGACCTTGGCGGTGAAGCCGATCGCCTCGTTGAACGGCACCGTGTTCGGAAACGACTCGGCGAGGCCGCCGCCGCGCGAGAAGCGCGGGAACTCGACGATGCGAACGATCGTGTGCTGGTACGGACCCCAGTGCTTCGTGTAGTACGCGAGCGCGTCCTGCACGCCCGCGACCATGCGCTCGAGGTTGTATTCGTGGCCGCGGTGGTAGTCGATCTCGATCGCGACGTCGCCCTGCGGGCCGTGCCAGACGTCTCTCTTCACCGCGTAGCGCGCCGACACGAACGCGAAGATGTCGGCCATCTTCGCGTCCATCCGGTAGTCGATGCAGCGGCGGCCGTTCTCGGTGACGTCCTTGACGACGTCGCCCGAGGTCACCGGCAGCTGGTCGGCCGAGGTGCAGAAGTGCGCCCGGTAATCGACGAAGTCGGCGTCGCGCGTGAGCGCGTTCCGCATCACCTGCTGCCGGTCGTCGAGGTCGTGCATGCGCGGCTTGGGCGCGAGGCCCAGCTCCTTGCGCTCGCGGTCCGACGAGAGCTCGCCGTCCTCGCCGTAGCCGAAGCTCGGGATCAGCGACGTCTCGGGCGTCAGCCCCGGGTTGAGGAAGGTGCCGTTGGCGAGCACGACCGGGTCGGCGCCGTCGTTGCCGAAGCCCTGCGCGCCGTATTCGAGGTCGAAGCGGAACTCGGTCGTCGCGCCGGGAGCGAGCGGCTGGTCGAGCACGTAGTGGTGCCAGCGCAGCTCGGGCGCCTCGTCGGCGAGCCTGGCGGCGACGCCGAACGCGATCGACTTCGCGCGCGCGCGGCGCGGATAGACGACGTAGACGTCGCGGATCGCGACGTCGCTCTTGTTCGCGATCGCGAGCTTGCCCGCGATGCGCGCGAGCTGCCGCTCGGGGAACAGATCGACGTCGACGTCGACCGCGGTGACGCGCGGCTGCGGCGCGCCGAAGAACTGCCGGTAGCGCTTCTCGTACTCGGCCGCGAGCCGCCGGCCCTCCTGCTTGCTGACGAACGGATTGATGACGTGCGTGTTCTCGTAGATCCAGCCGCCGGCGGCGACGAAGACGACCGCCGCGGCGCCGGCGACGGCCCACGCCGGCGCGCGCATCCGCGCTGCTGCCGTGCGCAGGCGAGCGCGCACGCGCAGGTCGCGCCCGCGCACCCAGAGCGCGTACGAGAGCACCAACAGCAGCACCGCGAACGCCAGCCAGTACAGCCGGAACCAGAAGAACGCGGGCAGGAAGTGGCCCCAGCCGTTGAGGTCGGAATAGATCAGCCCGGGCGCGCTCGCGTAGAGGTACAGGCGGTCCTCGAAGCCGAACGACGGCAGCTGCACGAGCACGAGGAAGACGATGCCGACGAGGAAGTGGCCGACGTACTTGTTGTCGATCAGCGTGTGCACTGCGAACGCGAGGACCGCGATCAGGATGTCGCCCGAGAGCTGCAGCACGAACAGCTGCATCAGGTACTGGCCGAGCTCGAGCTTCGTGTAGCCGTGCAGCAGCTGCACCGCGATGCTGCAGAGCATGACGACCGCGAGCAGCACGACCTGCAGCACGACGACGGTCGCGAACTTCGCGAGGAACGCGAGCCAGGTCGGCGCCGGCATGCTGTCGGCGATGTCGTCCATGCGCGCGTCGCGTTCGCGCCAGACGAGCTCGCCGGCGTAGATCGCGGTCACGATCAGGACGAAGACGTTGAACAGGCCGGCGACGACGTCGAGCACCTTGTACGTCAGCGGGACCGTGTTGGTGCCGTAGATCGAGCCGAGCGTCGACGCGTTGCCGGCGACGAGCAGGATGCCGCCGAGGACGATCGCGAGAAAGCGCGGGCTCTTCAGGATCTCGCCGAGGTAGAGGCGCGCGAGGCCCGGCAGCATTCGCGCGTAGGCGGCGGCGCCGCGGTCCGGGACGGCGTGCGGCAGCGGCGCCGCGTGCGCGCCGGCGGCGGTGTCGAGCGCGGCGCCTTCGACGTCGACGACGACCCGCTTGCTGCCGCGGCGGCGCAGCGTCGGCGCGACCGACTCCATCCGGAACGCGCGATAGCCGAGGACCGTGACGAGCGCGCCGACGCCGAGCCAGAGCACGCGGTTCCAGACGATCACGCCGGCGAACGGAATCTGCGCCTCGTTCTTCTCGGCGACGCTCCAGTAGCGCGTGAAGACGTCGACGGCGGTCACTCCCGAAGGGTCGACGAGCGCGGCGAGCAGCTTGTTGTCCATGTCGCCGAGCAGGTCGACCGCGAACAGATAGCCGACCAGCGCGATCACTCCGGCGACGTAGACCGGCGCCATCTGCCGCGTCAGCGCCGCGAGGACGAAGAAGCAGCCGCCGAGCCAGAGCACGTTGGGGATCAGCACGAACAGGTACGGCCGCGCGAAG
>JASLGD010000420.1 GCA_030150305.1 Caldimonas sp.
GCGCGCGCGAGGTCGGCCGTCGACGCGATCGCGTCGACCGCGGCGAGCTCGCGCGCGAGCGGCGCGATGCCGGCCCGCTCGACGGCGGCTTCGTCCATGAAGCTCGCGTAGAGGTCGGCGATGCGACGCGCGTCGGCGTCGTTGCGCTCGTGCGCGGCGCCTTCGACGATCTCGCGCAGCTGCACCTGGATCTTGTCCTGGACCGCCTCCCACAAGCCGATGTACGACTTGTCGGGCGGCATCTCGACCGTCTTCAACCAGGTGCCGTTGACGCGGCGGTAGAGGTCGTCCTGCGGCCGCACCGTCGCGTCGCCGCCGGCGAGGTCGATCCCCGACTGGCGCGGACCGACGGTCGCGCAGGCGACCAGCACCGCAGCGCACGCGAGCGCGCCGAAGAATCGCATCGTCTTTGTCCTTCGCGGCGCGCGCGTCTCAGATCTCTTCGTAGAGCGGCAGCGTCAGGAATTCGGCGAACGCCTCCTGCGTGCTCATCTGCGTGAAGATCTCGGCCGCGCGGTCGAACCTGCCGACGAAGCCGCCGGCCTTGATCTTCGCGAGCTCCTCGGGAACGAGGGTGCGAACGAGCTCGGCGGTGACCTTGCGGCCGTCGTCGAGAACGCCCTTGGGCGAGCGGATCCACTGCCAGACCTGCGAGCGGCTGATCTCGGCGGTCGCGGCGTCCTCCATCAGGTTGTGGATCGGCACGCAGCCGTTGCCGGCGAGCCAGGCGCCCAGGTAGTGGATGCCGACGTTGATGTTCATGCGGAGGCCGTCTTCGGTGATCGGCTTTTCGGGACGGAAGTCGAGCAGGTCGGCCGCCTTCACCTGGACGTCGGGGCGCTGCTTGCCGAACTGGTTGGGCTTGTCGCCGAGGACCTTGACGAACTCCTTCATCGCCGGCTCGACGAGGCCCGGATGCGCGACCCAGCCGCCGTCGTAGCCGTCCTCGGCGTCGCGCCGCTTGTCCTCGATGATCCCGGCCATCGCCTTCTCGTTCTTCACCGGATCGTTCTTGATCGGGATCAGCGCGCTCATCCCGCCGATCGCCGGTGCGCCGCGCTTGTGGCACGTCTTCAGGAGCAGGAGCGCATACGAGCGCATGAACGGCGCGGTCATCGTCACCTTGGCGCGGTCGGCGAGGCAGAACTCGCGGTCGCTCTTGAACTTCTTGATGCAGCTGAAGATGTAGTCCCAGCGCCCGGCGTTGAGGCCGGCGGAGTGGTCGCGCAGCTCCCACAGGATCTCGTCCATCTCGAACGCGGCGAGGATCGTCTCGATCAGCACCGTCGCCTTCACCGAGCCGTGCGGCAGGCCGAGGTGGTTCTGCGTCGTCACGAAGATCTCGTTCCAGAGGCGCGCCTCGAGGTGGCTCTCGACCTTGGGCAGGTAGAGGTACGGGCCGGCGCCGCGCGCGAGCAGCTCCTTGGCGTTGTGGAACATGAAGAGCGCGAAGTCGAAGATGCCGCCGTGCACCCGCCGGCCGTCGACGAGGACGTGCTTCTCGTCGAGATGCCAGCCGCGCGGCCGCACCTGCAGCGTCGCGATCTTGTCGTTCAGCCTGTACGTCTTGGTACCCGACGGCGACTCCTGCGCGAAGCTGAGCGTGCGCCGGATCGCCGCCTTGATGTTGATCTGGCCCTGGATCTGGTTCGCCCACGACGGCGAGTTCGAATCCTCGAAGTCGGTCATGTACGAATCGGCGCCCGAGTTGAACGCGTTGATGACCATCTTCGCGTCGACCGGGCCGGTGATCTCGACGCGGCGGCATTCGAGCGCCTTCGGCACCGGAGCGATCTTCCAGTCGCCGGAGCGGATGTCGGCGGTCTCGGCGAGGAAGTCGGGACGCTCGCCGGCGTCGAGGCGCTTCGCGCGCTCGCGACGCAGCTCGAGCAGCTGCTGCCGGCGCGGGTCGAAGTCGCGATGGAGCAGGGCGACGAGCTCGAGCGCCGGCCGCGTCAGGATGGTCTCGAATCCGGGCAGAACCGGAGCGTTGACCTGCACACCGGCAGGAAGGTCGAGCGTCGTCGTCATGGCGTTGGTCTTTCTGAGGCGAAGAAGTCGAGCACGTCGTCGAGCCGAGTGCCGGTGCGCGACGGGGTCGCGCCGAGGTCGTCGAGCGGCAGGCCGAAGCGGTTGATCCAGAGCGTCGTGTAGCCGAACCACGTCGCGCCGATCGCGTCCCAGCAGTTGCTCGAGACGAAGACGACGTCGGCGGCGTCGAGGCCGAGTGCGCGCGTGCCGATCTCGTACGTCGCGGGGTCGGTCTTGAAGCGGCCGGTGCCCTCGACGCTCAGCACCGGGTCGACGAGCTTCGCGATGTCGGCGTGGGCGACGGCGGCGGCGAGCATGTCGCGGTCGCCGTTGCTGAGGATGCCGGCGCGCACGCCGCGGCGTTTGAGCTCGACGAGGACGGCGCGGTTCTCGGGGAAGAGCGAGAGCCGCTCGTAGCCCGCCATCAGCGCGCGCTCGGCGTCGTCGTCGAGCGCGAGGCCGAAGCGGCGCGCAGCGTAGCGCAGGCCCGCGAGCGTGCAGTCGCGAAACGAGCGCGGCCGGCCGCTCATCGACGACAGCCGCGTGTACTCGATCTGCTTGTCGCGCCAGAGGACGGCGACGCGCTCGCCGTGGCCGGGAAAGCGCTGCTCGGCCGCCGCGGCGATGCTGTAGACGTCGAACAGCGTGCCGTACGCATCGAAGAGCACGGCACGCGGCGCGCGGGCCGCGGAAGCTTCCATGCCGCCAATTTACGCCAAGCGCACGGTCGCGCGCGGCGATGGGTCGTCCGGCGTCCCGAAAGGCCGGCGGACGACCCCGAGCGAATCGCTACTTGGCTGCCTGCGCGTCAGCGACGCACTTCTTGGTGAAGCTCGTCTTCGCCGCGCCGGCGAGCTTCTTCTCCGCCGCCTTGGCGTCGCACGCGGCGGTCGCGTCGCCCTCGCACTTCTTCATGAAGCTCGTCTTGGCCGCGCCCGCGAGCTTCTTCTCGGCGGCCATCGCAGCGCAGCTGCCGGCAGGCGCCGCGGCCATCGGTGCGCTTGCCGCCATTCCGGGCGCTTCCTTGTGCGAGGTCGCGAAGGCCGTGGTCGAGATCGCCAGCGCGAGGGCCGCCGACAGCATCGTCAATTGCTTCATGGTCGTCTCCGAAGTCGAAGCCGCGCGGCGCGCGGCGCGCGGCGGGATTGGACCACACGCGCCGACGGCGCGGCAATGCACTCCCCCGCCGCACCGATCGCGCGTGCACGCGCATCGCGCTGGCGCGCGCAGCGCGCTCTGATCCGCTCGCGCGTGCGGTGCGCCTGATCCGACTCGCGCGCGCAACGCGCCCTGATCCGCTCGCGCGTGCAGTGCGCGCTCAGAAGATGCGGCGCGGGTGCGCGAGCGCCTCGTGCGCGGCATGCAGCCGGCGCACGAGCACCTTGATGAACGAATCGTGGAAGAGGTGGCGCGTGTTCGGGCTCAGCTGGACGAGCGTCTCGGGCGTGAACGAGATCGTCGTCGCCGGCTCGGTGACGATGACGTCGGTGCTGTGGCGCTTCAGCTCGGCGCTCGGCGCGAGGTACGCCATCTCGCCGACCGACGTGCCGCTGCCGAGCTGCGCGACCTTCTTGCCGTCGCGGAAGACCTCGACCTCGCCCTGCGCGATGATGTGGAAGCTGTTGCCTTCCTCGCCCTTGCGATAGAGCGCGTGCCCGAAGTGGAAGCGCTGCCACTTGGCGCGGTGCACGACCTCCCACAGCTCGACGTCGCCGAAGTTGGCGAAGAACTCGAGCGTGCGCAGCAGCACGAAGCGCTCCGAGTCGAGCACGCCCTGGAACTGGCCGCGCGGCACCTGCTGCGTCGTCACCAGCGACGAGATCGCCTGCGCGAACTCGTCCCAGTCGGCATAGCGCTCGCCGGGCTGCTTGGCGAGCGCCTTCTGGATGACGTCGTCGAGCCCTTGCGTGACCCCGGCGCGCAAGCCGACCAGCGTCACCGGCTTGACGTTGTAGATCTGGTGCATCATCGCCGACTGCACCTGCGCGTCGAACAACGGCCGGCCGGCGATGAGGTGGTACATGACGGCGCCGAGCGAATAGATGTCGGCGCGGCAGTCGATCGTGCCGCCGTCGAGCTGCTCGGGCGACATGTACGCGAGCGAGCCGACGCGGTGGATCTGGGTGACGTCCGAGCCGAGGTTCAGGACGCTGCCGAAGTCGGTGATCTTGACGTCGGTGATGATCCCGTTCGTCAGCACCGCGAGCAGGTTGGCGGGCTTGACGTCGCGGTGGATGAGGCCCTGCCGGTAGACGTAGCCGAGCGCCATCGCGCACTTGAAGCCGATCTCGACGATCAGCTCGAGCGCGAGCAGCTGGTCGGCGCGGCAGTACGGCCTGAGCGTGCTGCCGGCGACGTACTCCATGACGAGGTACGGCCCGGCCGGATCCGGAACGGCGTCGAAGATCTGGACGACGTTCGGGTGCTGCAGGCGGCCGACGAGCGCCGCCTCGGCGGCGAAGAAGCGCTCCGAATAGTGGCCTTCGACCGGATCGCCGCCGAGCGGCGAACGAACGCGCTTGATCGCGACGTTGCGGCCCTGGAAGTCGTCCCAGCCGAGGAAGACTTCGCTCGTCGCGCCGTCGCCGAGACGGCCGAGGATGCGGTACTTGCCGATCTGCGCCGGCAGCGCGGAGTCGCTGGCCGATGCTTCGGCCTGGGCGGCGGCGGCGGTCGCGGCGGACATCGTGCGAGGCGAGTGGGCGGCCATTCTTGCATCCGCGCCGCGCGCGCAGCGCAGCGGGGCCCGCGCCGACCTTGCCTTATTCACGCTTGCGAGTGACTTCTCGTTACGCGAGGCGATCGCTGCGATGCTCGCTAGGCCGCCTCGTAGAATCGAGTCGATGATCGCGGCCCGTGAAGAACTGCTCGATGCGCTGCGCGCCGCGATCGCCGAAGTCAGTCCCGGCCATCCGCTGCCGGCCGCGTTCGAGACGCCGCGCCAGGCCGAGCACGGCGACCTCGCTGTCACCGCGGCGATGCCGCTCGCGCGCGCACAGAAGCGCAATCCGCGCGAGGTCGCCGCCGAGCTGATCGCGGCGCTGCGCAAGAAGACCGCCGTCGAACGCTGGGTCGAGTCGATCGCGGTCGCGGGGCCCGGCTTCATCAACCTGCACCTGCGCGCCGCGGCGCGGCAGCGCGTCGTCGCCGAGGTGCTCGCCGCGGGCGACGAGTTCGGCGAGACGGCGGCCAACGGCGAGCCGGTGCTGGTCGAGTTCGTGTCGGCGAATCCGACCGGTCCGCTCCACGTCGGCCACGCGCGCCAGGCGGCGCTCGGCGACGCGATCTGCAATCTGCTCGAGACGCAGGGCCGCCGTGTCGTCCGCGAGTTCTATTACAACGACGCCGGCGTGCAGATCGCGACGCTCGCGCAGTCGGTCAAGGCGCGCCTCGATGGCCTCGCGCCCGGCGACCCCGGCTGGCCCGAGGCCGCGTACAACGGCGACTACGTCGCCGACATCGCCGCCGACTTCGCCGCCGGCAAGACCGTTCGCGCCGACGACCGCGCCTTCACCGCGTCGGCCGACGCGAACGATCTCGACGGCATCCGCCAGTTCGCGGTCGCCTACCTGCGCCACGAGCAGGACCTCGACCTGCAGGCGTTCGGCGTCCGCTTCGACAACTACTACCTCGAGTCGAGCCTGTACCAGAGCGGCCGGGTCGAAGCGACGGTCGAGCGGCTCGTCGCCGCCGGCAAGACCTACGAGGAAGGCGGCGCGCTCTGGCTGCGCACGACCGAGTACGGTGACGACAAGGACCGCGTGATGCGCAAGTCCGACGGCAGCTACACGTATTTCGTTCCCGACGTCGCCTACCACCTCGCCAAGTTCGAGCGCGGCTTTCGCAAGGCGATCAACATCCAGGGCACCGACCACCACGGCACGATCGCGCGCGTCCGCGCCGGGCTGCAGGCGGCCGGCGCCGGCGTGCCCCGCGACTACCCCGACTACGTCCTCAACACGATGGTGCGCGTCGAGCGCGGCGGCCAGGAGGTCAAGATCTCGAAGCGCGCCGGCCAGTACGTGACGCTGCGCGACCTGATCGACTGGACGAGCCGCGACGCGGTGCGCTTCTTCATGCTGAGCAGGAAGGCCGACACCGAGTTCACCTTCGACGTCGACCTGGCGCTGAAGCAGAACGACGAGAACCCGGTCTTCTACGTCCAGTACGCGCACGCACGGATCTGCTCCGTGCTCGAGCAGTACAAGGCGCAGGGCGGCGACCCCGAGGGTCTCGCCGACGCCGACCTCGCGCTGCTCTCGGCGCCGAGCGAAACGGCGCTGCTGCGCAAGCTCGCCGACTATCCCGCGATGCTCGCCGCCGCCGCCGCGAGCCTGGCGCCGCACGAGGTCACGTTCTACCTCCGCGAGCTCGCCGCCGCCTTCCACAGCTACTACGCCGCCGAGCGCTTCCTGGTCGACGACCCGGCGCTGGCGCGGGCGCGTCTCGCGCTGCTCGCAGCGACGCGGCAGATCCTGAAGAACGGCCTCGCCGTGCTCGGCGTCGGCGCCCCGGAACGGATGCAACGAGAGATCCCAGACGAATGAAGGCACACGGTTCGCTGTCCTCTCAGCGCGGAGGCTTCCTGGTCGGCTTCGTCGTCGGCATCCTGATCGGGCTCGCCGCGGCGCTCGCGGTCGCGCTCTACGTCACCAAGGCGCCGGTCCCGTTCGTCAACAAGGTGCCGATGCGTTCGCCGGCGCAGGATGCCGCCGAGGCCGAGCGCAACCGCAACTGGGATCCGAACAGCGCGCTCGCGGGCAAGAACCCGGCGCCGGGCACCTCGGCGTCGGGCGTGGTCAGCGGGACCGAGCCGGCGCCGCGGCCCGCGATCGTGCCGCAGCCGGTCGAGCCCCCGGTGCCGGCGCCGCCGGTCGCTGCGGCATCGCCGCCGCGGACCGCACGCGCACCCGCGAGCAGCGCGGTCGCCGCGGCGCCGCGCGCATCGCAAGCGACCGCGTCGCTCGCCAACGGAGCTTTCACGTATTTCGTGCAAGCCGGCGCTTACTCGCGCAGCGAAGACGCGGAGCAGCAACGCGCCAAGCTCGCGATGCTCGGCCTCGACAGCCGCCTCACCGAGCGCGAGCAGGGCGGCAAGATGGTCTACCGGGTCCGCGTCGGCCCCTTCGAACGACGCGAGGACGCCGAGTCGACGAAGGAGAAGCTGACCGACTCCGGCGTCGATGCGGCGCTCGTCGCCGTCCAGAAGTAGCGTTGCCGCAGACGCGAATGCAGCGCCGCGACTTCTCCCGCCTCCTCTCCGCCGGCCTGGCCGGCGCCGCACTGCCGCTCGCGAGCGCGCAACCGAAGCCGCCGGTCGAAGGCGTCCACTACGTGCGCCTCGCGCAGCCGGCGCCGGCAGGGACGGCCGGCAAGATCGAGGTCATCGAGTTCTTCTGGTACGAGTGCCCGCACTGCAACGCCTTCGAGCCTGCGCTCGAGGCATGGGTGAAGCGGCAGCCGGACGACGTCGCGTTCCGGCGCGTGCCGGTCTGGTTTCGCGAGGAGCCGTTCAGCGCGCAGCAGCGGCTCTTCTATGCACTCGAGGCGCTCGACGCGTTGCCGACGCTGCACCGCAAGGTCTTCTACGCGATCCACGGCGAGCGCGTCCGCATGCGCACGCCGGAGGACTTCACGGCGTTCGCGTTGAAGAACGGCGTCGACCCGCTCAAGTTCATCGAGGCCTACAACTCGTTCGGCGTCCAGTCGAAGGCGCTGCAGGCGCGCCAGATCGCGTCGGCGTACAAGATCGATGCCGTGCCGGCGATGGGCGTCCAGGGCCGCTACTACACGAACGGGACGCTCGCCAACACGGGAGTGGGCAGCGCTGGCGGATCGGTCGACCGGATGCTCGCCGTCGTCGACGCGCTCGTCGCCCGCGTTCGCCAGGGCACCCGCGGCTGAACGGCACGGCGGCGCGACGCCCGCCGTCGCGCCCGACCACCGCCCGGCGCGAGTGCGCAAGGAATTCACGGCGGTTCCCGGTCCGCAGCGTCGAGGCGCTGGCATAGAATGGCCTGCAAGATTCATGCCGCTATGCGGAACCGCGCTCTCTCCGTGTCCACCTCTCGCTCTCTCTGCTGCTGGCGCACCGCCCTCGCGGTCGCGTTGGCCGTCGCCGGGCTGACGCCCTCCCACGCCGAGAAGGCCGATCGGTTCAAGCCTTTGAACGTCGAGGCCGACCTGCCCGGCAAGATCGACCTGCTGCGCCAGTTCGTCGTCTTCAACGGCAACGTCGTGGTCACCAAGGGAACGATGACGATCCGCGCCGACCGGATCGAGGTCCGCGAGCTCCCGGACGGCTACCACACCGCGGTCGCGTTCGGCTCGCCCGGCCACCACGCGACGTTCCGACAGAAGCGCGACGTCCCCGACGAGTACATCGCCGGCGACGCCGAGCGGCTCGAGTACGACGGCAAGTCCGAGGTCATCCGCTTCGTCAACAACGCGTCGGTGCGGCGGCTGCGCGGCGGCGAAGTCGCCGACGAGATCTCCGGCAACCTCGTCACCTACGACAGCACGACCGAGGTCTTCAGCGTCACCGGCGGCGCGACGCCGACGGCGACGAACCCCGGCGGTCGCGTCCGCGCGGTGCTGACGCCGAAGGAAGGCACCGCCGCGGCCCTCGAA
Organism: Caldimonas sp.; assembly: GCA_030150305.1. Classification (GTDB taxonomy): domain Bacteria; phylum Pseudomonadota; class Gammaproteobacteria; order Burkholderiales; family Burkholderiaceae_C; genus Schlegelella_A. The sequence goes on from JASLGD010000420.1 coordinate 8,662, forward strand.
GCAGCGCGGGCGGCGAGCGCCGCCGCGAGCGGGCCGCCGCAGCTGCGCACCGCGCCCGGCCTCGGAGAGCAGCGATGAGCGTCGCCGAAGCGGTCGACGCGAACGCGCATCGCCTCGAGGCCAAGGGGCTGCGCAAGTCGTACGGCTCGCGCCGCGTCGTCGACGGTGTTCGCCTGAGCGTCAGGAGCGGCGAGGTCGTCGGCCTGCTCGGCCCGAACGGCGCCGGCAAGACGACGAGCTTCTACATGATCGTCGGCCTGATCCGCCCCGACGGCGGCGAGATCACGATCGAAGGGCGGCGCGTCGAGCGCATGCCGATCCACCAGCGCTCGCGCCTCGGCCTCTCGTACCTGCCGCAGGAGCCGTCGATCTTCCGCAAGCTCAACGTCGAGGAGAACATCCGCGCCGTCCTCGAGCTGCAGCTCGACGCCGCCGGCAAGCCGCTCGGCAAGGCGGCGATCGAGGAGATGCTCGAGCGGCTGCTGCGCGATCTCTCGATCGAGAAGCTGAGGGCGTCGGCGGCGCCGGCGCTGTCGGGCGGCGAGCGGCGGCGGGTCGAGATCGCGCGCGCGCTCGCGACGCAGCCGCGCTTCATCCTGCTCGACGAGCCGTTCGCAGGCATCGACCCGATCGCGGTGATCGAGATCCAGCGCACGATCGGCTTCCTCAAGGAGCGCGGCATCGGCGTGCTCATCACCGACCACAACGTGCGCGAGACGCTCGGCATCTGCGACCGCGCCTACATCATCAGCGACGGTCGCGTCCTCGCCGAGGGAACGCCGGCCGAGATCGTCGCCAACGCCGATGTCCGCAAGGTCTACCTCGGCGAGCACTTCCGGATGTGAGATGGTGCCCCCACGCTCACATCGGTCCGTGCGCTCCCTCCGCTCGCTGCCCCCCGCCGGGGCGCGGCCGGGCTTGGGAGCGGACCGGCGCCCGCCCGACCGCCGCAACGCAGGCTTGTCGTCGTGAAGCAGACGCTCCAGGTTCGCCTCTCGCAGCATCTCGCGCTGACGCCGCAGCTGCAGCAGTCGATCCGGCTGCTCCAGCTCTCGACGCTCGAGCTGCACCAGGAAGTCGAGCAGATGCTCGAGCAGAACCCGTTCCTCGAGGTCGAGGAGGAGGCCGCGCCGGCGCTCGAGCCGCTCGCCGAGCCGATCCTGCCGGCCGAGCGCGCCGGCGAGCGTGAATCGGAGCGCGCGGCCGAGCCCGGCGGCGACGGCCCGGACGCCGGCGAGCCGACCGCGATCGACGGTGCCGCGGAATTCGGCAGCACCGACCGCGACGACTGGGAGAACGGCACCGAGCACGAGGACTTCGACGGCATCCGCGAGACGCCGTCGGCGACGCGCACGAACAACGACTTCGACGACGGCAACGAAGGCGACCGCGACACGATCGCACAGACGCTGCAGGACCACCTGCGCAGCCAGCTCGCCGGCATGCGGCTCGCGCCGGCCGATGCCGCCGCGGTGCTGGTGCTGATCGATTCGCTCGACGACGACGGCTACCTCGCCGATTCGCTCGAGGACATCGCGGCGCGGCTGCTCGAAAGCGGGCTCGTCTCCGAGGTCGCGCAGGGCGAGGAGGGCGACGACGACGCGCTCGAGCCGCTCGTCGCCCACCTGCGCTGCGCGCTGCGCTATCTGCAGAGCATGGAGCCGACCGGCATCGGCGCGCGCGACCTCGCCGAGTGCCTGACGCTGCAGCTGCGGGCGCGCGCGCGTTCGGAGGCGCAGGCGATCGCGATCATCGTCTGCAAGAGTCACCTGCCTTTGCTCGCCAGGCGCGACCTCAAGAAGCTGATGGCGGTCACCGGCGCCGACGAGACGCTGCTGCGCGAGGCGCAGGCGATGATCGTCGCGTGCGAGCCGAAGCCGGCGCGGCCGTTCGCGCGCGCCGAAGCCAACATCGTCGTGCCCGACGTCATCGTCCAGCGCTCGGGCCGCAGCTGGAAGGTGCAGCTCAATCCCGACGTGATGCCCAAGCTGCGCATCAACGACCTGTATGCGAGCGCGATCCGCCAGCACCGCGGCTCGGCGGCGGCCAACGGCGCCGGCCCGTCGCTCAACTCGCGACTGCAGGAGGCGCGCTGGTTCGTCAAGAACATCCTGCAGCGCTTCGACACGATCCAGCGCGTCTCGCAGGCGATCGTCGAGCGCCAGAAGAGCTTCTTCACGCACGGCGCGATCGCGATGAAGCCGCTCGTGCTGCGCGAGATCGCCGACGAGCTCGGCCTGCACGAGTCGACGATCTCGCGCGTCACGACCGCCAAGTACATGGCGACGCCGTTCGGCACGTTCGAGCTCAAGTACTTCTTCGGCTCGTCGCTCGGCACCGACGCCGGCGGCGCTGCGTCGAGCACCGCGGTGCGCGCGCTGATCCGCCAGATCGTCGCCGCCGAGGATCCGACCAAGCCGCTCTCGGACAGCCAGATCTCGCAGATGCTCGACGAGCAGGGCATCCACGTCGCTCGCCGCACCGTCGCGAAATATCGCGAAGCGCTGAAGATCGCGCCGGCGCAGTTGCGCAAGGCGATCTAGGCCCGCGCCCACGCGATGGCAGCGACCCGCGCGACCCTGCGCGTTCCGGCGGCCGCGCCGCTGCGCCTGTTCCTGCCTTGTGCCGGCGGCGTCGAGGCGCTGCTCGAGGCCGAGGTCCGGGGCCTGCTCCCGGCGCGTGACGTCGAGGCGCGACGCGGCGGCATCGCCCTCGCCGGCGACGCGCACGACGTCATGGTCCTCAACCTCGAGTCGCGTTTGGCGCAGCGCGTGCTGGTCGAGGTCGTCGAGGGCCCCTACCGCGACGCCGACGATCTCTACGCGCTGGCGCGCGGCGTCGCCTGGCCCGAGTGGATGACGAAGCTGCAGACCTTGCGCGTCGACACGACCGCCTTGCGCAGCCCGCTGCGCAGCCTGAACTTCGCGACGCTGCGCGTCAA
>JASLGD010000435.1 GCA_030150305.1 Caldimonas sp.
GGTCGATGACGAGCAGGTCCACCGACGCTAGTCCTTTCTCCGCTGAAGCAGCCGCCCCGGTGCCAGAATCCGGCAACTTCGAGGCATTGTAAGTAGATGACGGTACGACACGCGATCTTCCCCGTCGCCGGGCTGGGCACCCGGTTCCTTCCCGCCACCAAGGCGCTGCCCAAGGAGATGCTGCCGGTGGTCGACAAGCCGCTGATGCAGTACGCCGTCGAGGAGGCCTACGCCGCCGGCGTCCGCGAGATGGTGTTCGTGACGAGCCGCCACAAGCGCGCGATCGAGGACCACTTCGACCGCACCTTCGAGCTCGAGGATGCGCTCGAGAAGGCAGGCAAGGCGGCGCTGCTCGCCGCGGTGCGCGCCGTCAAGCCCGACGACATGGAGTGCATCTTCGTTCGCCAGCCGCAAGCGCTCGGTCTCGGCCATGCGGTGCTCTGCGGCCGCGCCATCGTCGGCGACCATCCGTTCGCGGTGCTGCTGCCCGACGACCTGATGATCGGAACGCCGCCGGTGCTCGCGCAGATGGTCGAGCAGTTCGAGGCGCGGCAGGGGTCGATCGTCGCGGTGCAGGAGGTGCCTTCGGAGCACACCCGCCGCTACGGCATCGTCGCCGGCAAGGCGGTCGGCGATCGCCTCGTCGACATCGAGAAGATCGTCGAGAAGCCGGCGCCCGACGTCGCGCCGTCGCGCCTCGGCGTCGCCGGTCGCTACGTGCTGACGCCGCGCGTCTTCGCCGAGATCGCGCGCCAGGAGCGCGGCGTCGGCGGCGAGATCCAGCTCACCGACGGCATCGCCGGGCTGCTGCGCCACGAGAAGGTGTTCGCGTACCGCTACCAGGGCAGGCGCTACGACTGCGGCAGCAAGGAAGGATTCCTGCAGGCCAACGTCGAACTGGCGCTCGCCGACGCCGAGCTCGGCAGCGACTTTCGCGCCTACCTGCGCTCGCTCAAGCCCTGAGCCGAAGCGCCGGAGCGCTCGCGATGCGACTGCTCCTCGCCTTCTTGCTCTCGCTCGTGCTGCTCGATGCGCGCGGCGCTGAAGCCGGCGGTGCATGCCTGGCCGACCTCGACGCGCTGCCGGGCTTCCTGCTCTCCAACGACGCAGGCGGACGCGACATCGCGGCGCAGCGCGGCCCGGCGCTCGACGAAGCGCTCGAACGCACGCGGGGGCGCGCACGCGAAGCCATCGACGACGCCGCGTGCATCGACGCGCTGCGCGCCTACCTGCGCGTCTGGCGCAACGGCCACCTGTCGATCGTCGCGCTGCAGCCTGCCGGCAGCGCGGCCGGCGTGCCGGCGCCGACGATCAGCGACGCGCGAGCGCCGCGCTTTCGCGTGCTGTCGTCGCAGACGACGCTGCTCACGCTGCCGACCTTCAACGATCGTTACGCTCCGCTCATCGCGGGACTGGTCGCCGCGCACCGTCGCGAGATCGTCTCGCGACCGAACCTGATCATCGACGTGCGGAGGAACAACGGCGGATCGGACAGCTCGTACGCGCCGGTCCTGCCGATCGTCGCCGCGAACGTCACCCGCACGCCGAACGCCGAGTTCCTCGCGACGCCCGACAACATCGCCGCCAGCGAGGCGGTCTGCGCGCTGCCGGAAGTGGCCGCCGCGGTCTGCATGCGGTTCATGGCGCCGGTGATCGAAGCGATGAAGGCAGCGCCGAGCGGAACCTATGTGCTGCCCACGCGGGCACCGCGGATCGAGGTCGAGGCGCCGCATCGCGTGCTCGCGAGCCCGCGGCGGATCGCCGTGATGATCGACCGGACCTGCGGCAGCTCCTGCGAGGAGTTCGTGCTCCTCGCGCGGCAGAGCTTCAAGGTCAAGACGTTCGGGCGGCCGACCGCCGGCTCGCTCGACTACTCGAACCTGCGACCGCACGACTTGCCTTCAGGCAAGCGTCGGATCTTCTACGCGACGTCCAGGTCGCTGCGGCTGCCGGCGAACCCGATCGACGGATTCGGCATCGCGCCCGACCAGCTGCTGCCGACGCCTGAGAACGACGCCGCGTTCGACGCCGAAGTCCGCACCGTGCGCGCCGTCCTCGAGGGCCGCGACCCGTTCCGCTAGCGCTACCTTCGGCGCAGGTAGTGCACGAACTCGTCGTTCGCGCTCGTCTGCTCGATCAGCACGTTGCCGGTCTGGCGCGCGAACGCCTGGAAGTCGCGCACCGATCCCGGATCGGTCGCGACGACCTTGAGGACGTCGCCGCTCGCCATGTCGGCCAGTGCCTTCTTGGCCTTCAGGATCGGCAGCGGGCAATTGAGGCCGCGGGTGTCGATCTCCCTGGTCGCTTCGACGCTCATTCGGTGTCCACCTCGATCGCGCGCTTGCCGGGCGGCAGCTCCATCCACTGCGGCTCGACGCCGCGCGAGCGCAGCCAGTCTGCCATCGCGCGGCCGGTGCCCGCCGGCCAGCAGCGCACCTTCTCGGGCGCGAACAGGCGATAGTCGACGAGCTCGGGCGAGAGCCGGATCTCGCCGCGCGCCGCCGCATGGTAGGCGATGATCACCTGGTTCATGCGCAGGAACTCGTAGACGCCGATCAGCGACAGCGAATCGACGGTGAGCGACGTCTCTTCGGCGACCTCGCGGCGGATGCCGTCCTCGGGCGTCTCGCCCGCTTCCATGAATCCGGTGATGAGGCCGAAGAACTTGCCCGGCCACGCCGCGTTCCTCGCGAGCAGGACCTGGCCGTCGCGGTCGACGAGCTCGATCACCGCGGCGAGCACCGGCGTCGGGTTGTTCCAGTGCGTCCAGCCGCACGCCGGGCAGCGCAGCCGCGTCTTCGGCCCGCTGTCTTCCTCGACCGTGATCGCGGCGAGCGCGGTGCCGCAGAGCAGGCAGAACTTCGCGTCGCTCATCACGCGGGAAAGACGCCGGTCGAGAGATAGCGATCGCCGCGGTCGCAGACGACGAAGACGATCGTCGCGTGCTCGACCTGCGCGGCGATCTGCAGCGCGACCCAGCACGCGCCGGCGGCCGAGATGCCGGCGAAGATGCCCTCTTCGCGCGCCAGCCGCCGCGCCATCTCCTCGGCGTCGCTCTGGGTGACGAGGACGAGCTCGTCGACCGCCTTCGGGTCGAAGATCTTCGGCAGGTACTCTTCGGGCCACTTGCGGATGCCGGGGATGCGCGAGCCCTCGCTCGGCTGCGCGCCGACGATGCGGACCGCGGGATTCTTCTCCTTCAGGTAGCGCGAGACGCCGGTGATCGTGCCGGTCGTTCCCATCGCGCTCACGAAGTGGGTGATGCGGCCGCCGGTGTCGCGCCAGATCTCGGGGCCGGTCGTCTCGTAGTGGATGCGCGGGTTGTCGTCGTTGGCGAACTGGTCGAGCACGCGCCCCTTGCCGTCCCTCTCCATCTGCGACGCGAGGTCGCGCGCGTACTCCATGCCGCCCGAGCGCGGCGTCAGCACGAGCTCGGCGCCGAACGCCTTCATCGTCTGCGCGCGCTCGACGCTCAGGTCCTCGGGCATGACGAGCACCATCCGATAGCCGCGGATCGCCGCCGCCATCGCGAGCGCGATTCCGGTGTTGCCCGACGTCGCCTCGATCAGCGTGTCGCCGGGCTTGATCGTGCCGCGCTCCTCGGCGCGGCGGATCATGCTGATCGCGGGACGGTCCTTGACCGATCCCGCCGGGTTGTTGCCCTCGAGCTTGCCGAGGATCACGTTGCCGCGCTGCGCGCTGCCGTCGCCGGGCAGGCGCACCAGGCGCACGATCGGCGTCGCGCCGATCACGTCCTCGATCGTCGGATAGGTCGGCGCGGAGTCGCTCATCGTCGCGATCAGCTGGTGCCTCGGGTCGGAATCGAACCGACACTCCTCGCGGAACGGGATTTTGAGTCCCGCGCGTCTACCAATTTCGCCACCGAGGCTCGGGGAAGCAAGCGGAAGGAAGGAAGGCAGTTTGCCATAGGCCCTAGACTCGACGCCGGTCGACAGCCGGAACCCGCATGCCTCCGCTCCTTCCCGCCACGCAGGCGCTGCTGCTTGCGAACGTCGCGATCTTCTTCCTCGGCCAGCTGCTCGGGCCCGGCCTGCTGTCGACGTTCGCGCTCTGGCCGATCGGCGACGAGTTCCGGCCGTGGCAGATCGTCACCTATTCGTTCCTGCACGCCAACTTCAACCACCTGTTCTTCAACATGCTCGGGTTGTGGATGTTCGGCACCGAGCTCGAGCACGTGTGGGGGCAGCGCCGCTTCGTCGTCTTCTATTTCGCGAGCGTCGTCGCGGCGGCGCTGACGCAGATCGCGGTGAACCTGCTGATGGGCGGCGGCGGCCCGACGGTCGGAGCTTCGGGCGGCCTGTTCGGCCTGCTCCTCGCCTTCGCGATGCTGTTCCCGAACCGCACGATCCTGCTCTTCTTCGTCATCCCCATGAAGGCGAAATGGCTCGCGCTGCTCTACGGAGTGCTCGAGCTCTACCAGGGCGTCTACGTGATGAACTCGGGCGTCGCCCACTTCGCTCACCTCGGCGGCATGCTCGGCGGCTGGCTGACGCTGCGCTACTGGCGCGGTCAGTTGCCGTTCGGCAGGCGTTGACGTCCGGTCGTCGGCAATGACCCCACGGGCGGGCACGACGCGTGCAAGCGCGCATGCTGACGCTTCGACAACGGAGGCTGCCATGCGCCTCTTCTCGTCCTTCCGACCCGGTGTCCCCGCGACGCGCCCAGGCGCTGCGCTGCGAAGATGCGCGACCGCCGCGCTTGCCGCGTTCGCCGCGCTCGGCACCATCGTCTGCGCCGCGCAGGAGGCCGCGGCGCCCTCGGCCGAGACGCGCGCGGTCGTCGCCCGCCTCGAGGCGAACAAGGCGGCGCTGCTGCGCGCCAGCACCGCCGTCGTCGGCATCGAGACGGTCGCGCTCGAGGACGCACGGTCGATCGCGACGCTCGGCCGCGAGCGACAGGGCTCGGGCATCCTGATCGGCGACGACGGCCTCGTGCTCACGATCGGCTACCGGCTCCTCGAAGCCGATCACGTCGATCTGCTCACCGCGTCGGGGCGGCGCATCCCGGCGCGCGTCGTCGCGTACGACCTCGCGTCCGGGTTCGGCCTCGTCCAGGCGCTCGCGCCGCTCGGCGTCGCACCGGCGCCGCTCGGCGTCTCGGCGAAGCTCGTCGGCGACGACCCGCTGCTGATCGCCAGCGGCGGCGACGACCGCGATCTCAGCGTCGCGCGCATGGTCTCGCGTCGACCGTTCTCGGGCTACTGGGAATACCACATCGACGACGCGCTCTTCACCGCGCCGGCGCGCACCGACCACAGCGGCGCCGGGCTCTTCACCGCCGAGGGCGAGCTCGTCGGCGTCGGCTCGCTCCTGGTCGGCAACGCCGGCGGCATGGACGCGCCGGCGATGCGCGGCAACATGTTCGTCCCCATCGATCTGCTGAAGCCGATCCTCGGCGAGCTGCGCGCGCGCGGCAGCTCGCGCAGCAGCACGCGGGCGTGGCTGGGCGTCAACTGCGTCGAGGTCGCGGGCGCGGTCCACGTCGTCCGCCTCTCGCCCGACAGCCCCTCGGAGGCCGCCGGCATCGAGCGCGGCGACATCATCGTCGCGGTCGACGGCGTCCGCGTCGTCGACCTGGCGACGTTCTACGCGGCGCTGTGGCAGGGCAACCCGGCCGAGCGCGACGTCGTCCTCGACATCCGGCGCGGCGACGAAACGGTGAAGACGACGGTGCATGCGATCGACCGGATGAGGACGTTGAGTCGCCCGAAGGGAGTCTGACCAGCAAAGCCGGTCACATGCCCTTCGGCGTCCGGTCAGGATTGCTCCCTCCCCAGCTTCGCTCCCCTCCCTCCGAGAGGGAGGGGCCGGCCCCGTTGGGGCCGATTTCGGGCCACGCAGCGGCCGGCGATTTCAATAGCCGCGGGCGCGGTCGACTTCGTTGGGGAGCGGGTCGCCGCGCGCGAACGCGCGCGCGCTGGCGACGAACTGCTCGGCCACCGTCTCGGTCGACGGCTGCGCCGCGATGTGCGGCGTGATCGTGATGCCGGGAACGGTCCAGAGCGGATCGTCGGGCGGTAGCGGCTCGCGGCGCTGGACGTCGAGCGCGGCGCCGCCGAGATGCCCTGCGCGCACCGCGGCGATCAGGTCGGGCTCAACGATGTGCGCGCCGCGCGCGACGTTGATGACGTAGCCGCCGTGCGGCATCGCCGCGAACGCGGCGGCGTCGAGGAGGTTCTCGGTCTCGGGCGTCAGCGGCAGCGCGCAGACGACGATGTCGCTCGCCGCGAGCAGCGCGTGCAGGGGCTCGGGCGAGCGTCGGTTCCAGCCGCGCACGACGAGGCCGCAACGCTCGAGCCACGCTGCGATCTCGCCGCCGGTCGCGCCGGTGCCGAGCACCGCGACGCGGTGGCGCGCGATCGGCAGCGGCCGCCGCGTCCACGCGCGCTCGCGCTGCTGCGCCTCGTAGCGCTCGAGCTCGCGCGCGTGGCGCAGCGCCATCGCAACGACGAACTGCGCGATCCCCGCCGCCTGCTCGCGGTCGACGACGCGCGAGACGAGAACGTCGGGCGCGAGGTCCGGAGCGAGCAGCTTCTCGACGCCGGCGGCGATCGAGCAGACCCAGCGCAGGCGCGGCAGCCGCGCCGCGAGCCCGCGCGGCATCTGCCAGCCGAGGACGACGTCGACGTCGGCGAGCTCGTCGTCGCTCAGCGCCGAGCGGTACTCGACGAGCTCGAGCTCGGGCGCGCGGGCGCGGATCGCGTCGATGAAGATCGACGCCGGCACCGGCTGCGTCGCGACGACGACCTTCATGGCGCTTCGCCGAGGCCGTCGGCGACGGTCGGATGGCGAAGCACGACGCGCAGCTCGCGCTTCATCCGCACGTTGAGCAGACGCCGCGATTCGGCGAGGAAGCTCATCTGCAGCGGCGACAACCGCGCCGCGGCTTCTGCGCGCGAGACGCGCGGCGGCCGCGGCAGCGCGAAGCGGTCGGCGACGAGGTCGAAGTAGTCGCCCATCTTCAGCGCGCTGTCGTCGACGACGTTGACGATCCGCTGCGGCCGTCCGCGGTGCAGCGCGGCGACGCACGCGCGCGCGAGGTCGTCGGCGTGGACGTGGCCGGTGTAGACGTCGTCGGCGGCGGCGAGCACCGGCGCTCCGCGGACGACGCGCTCGCGCGGGTCGCCGCCGGCGCGGTCGAGCGCGTAGATGCCGGGAACGCGCAGCACCGTCGCGGCGGCGCGGTGCCTGCGGCCGAAGCGGCGGACGCGCTCCTCGGCGTCGACGCGACGACGCGCACGGTCGGTCGCCGGCCGCGCCGGCGCCGTCTCCGCCGTCGCCGCGCCGGCGCGGTCGCCGTAGACGCCGGTCGTCGACGCGTAGACGACGCGGGCGACGCGATGCGAGCGCGCGAGCGCGTGCAGCAGGTGGGCGGTGCGCACGTCGTGCGCGCCGGTCGGCGCCGGCGGCGCGAGATGCAGCACCGCATCGGCGAGCGCAGCGAGACGCGCGAGCGACGCCGGAGCGTCGAGGTCGCCGCGCAGCGGAACGACGCCGGCGGCACGCAGCGCGGCGACGCGCGCCGGCGTCGACGTCAGCGCGACGACGCGCCAGCGGCGCGCGAGCAGCGCGACGACGCGGAGGCCGACGTCGCCGCAGCCGACGATGAGGAGCACCGGTTTCTTGAAGCGGGTCGGTCGAGCGGGCACGGTGGCGGACGGGTCGGCGCGGCACAGGGCGGCCGGGCGCGACGGCAACGGGCAGAATCGCGCGAGTCTAGGCGAGCGCCAGCGACAGTTCCTTCCATGCCCTTCACCGTCACCGTCCAGCCGAGCGGCAAGACGTTCAGCGTCGACCGCGACGAACCGATCCTCCACGCCGCGATCCGGCAAGGCGTCGGCCTTCCCTACGGCTGCCGCGACGGCGCGTGCGGCTCGTGCAAGTGCCGCATGCTCGACGGACGCGTCATCCACGGCGCGCATCAGCAGAAGGCGCTCAGCCACGAGGAGGAGAACGCCGGCCTCATCCTCACCTGCCAGGCGGCGCCGCAGACCGACATCGTCCTCGAGGCGCGCACGGTTCCCGGCGCCGGCGACTACGCGATCCGCAAGATGCCGAGCCGGGTGATGGCGATCGAGAAGGCCGCGCCGGACGTCGCGATCGTGCGGCTGCAGTTGCCCGCGAACGACCTCTTCCAGTACCGCGCCGGCCAGTACATCGAGTTCATCCTGCGCGACGGCGCGCGGCGCAGCTACTCGATGGCCAACGCGCCGCACACCGTCGTCGACAAGCCGCAGCTCGAGCTGCACATCCGCCACCTGCCCGGCGGCAAGTTCACCGACCACGTCTTCGGCGCGATGAAGGAAAAGGAGATCCTGCGCGTCGAGGGCCCGTTCGGCAGCTTCTTCCTGCGCGAGGATTCCGAGAAGCCGATCATCCTGCTCGCGTCGGGCACGGGGTTCGCGCCGATCAAGGCGATCCTCGAGCACATGATGTGGAAGAACATCGAGCGCAAGGCGGTGCTCTACTGGGGCTGCCGCAGCCGCGCCGACCTCTATCTGCACGCCTGGGCCGAGGAGGCGGCGCGAAAGCTGCCGACGCTGCGCTACGTCCCCGTCCTCTCCGAAGCCAAGCCCGAGGACGACTGGCACGGCCGCACCGGCTTCGTCCACCATGCGGTGATGCACGACTTTCCCAACCTCCTCGAGCACCAGGTCTACGCGTGCGGCGTGCCGATCATGGTCGACTCGGCGAAGCACGACTTCGTGACGCGCTGCGGCCTGCCCGACGACGAGTTCTACGCCGACGCGTTCACGTCCGAAGCCGACAAGCACGGGCCCTAGGCGACCGAGCCTGCGTTGTCGGACATCGACGACGCGCCGGCGCACCGCGGCCCCACACGCCCGGTCGGCCTCTCCCGATTCGATCGTCGGCGCGGCGCGGCGAAGCTCTGGCCATGCGCGGCCGCGAATTTCGCGGCCCCTGCCAGCCAACGTTCACGGAGACTCGCCATGACCCACCGCCCGTTCACGACCACGCTCGCCGCCGCCGCGGTCGCCGCGATCGCTGCGTGCAGCACCGCCACCGCGCCGGCGCCGTACCAGCATCCCTACAGCCCGCAGGCGCCCGAGCCGATCTCGACCTACTCGCGTCCGGCGCCGTACGCCGACGAAGGCGTCGTGCGCGCGATCGACGTCATCCCGGTCGCTTCGCGTCCGTCGGGGGCCGGCGCGGTCCTGGGCGCGATCGTCGGCGGCGTCGTCGGCAACCAGTTCGGCGCCGGCTCGGGCCGCGCACTGACGACGATCGGCGGCGCGGTCGCCGGCGGCGTCGCCGGCAACGCCGTCGAGCAGCGGCAGCGCCGCCAGGACGAGGTGTATCGCGTCTCGGTCCGCTTCGAAGACGGCAGCATCCGCGACTTCGATTACCAGCAGATCGGCGCGCTGCGCGTCGGCGATCGCGTTCGCCTCGTCGACGGTCAGCTGCACATGATGTAGCCGCCGCGCCGCGTGTCCGCTCGCGACACGCGGCTTTGTTGGCGCTCGTTCGGGGGACTCCGCTGCCGCGGGCGAAGCGTTGCACGGACAATCCGGGACCGACCCAGATCCCGGAGGATGCCATGTCGACCGCTCGCCTGATCCTGCTCGCCGTCTTCGCCGCCGCGAGCGGCGGCGTCGCTGCACAGACGCTCGGCAAGGGCGGCTCGATGGCGAGCGGCGGCGCCGGTCCGGACGGCAGCCAGAACGCGAGCGACCAGCTCGAGCGCTGCGACGCGCCGAAGGGAACGCTCGCGGTCGTCGAGCCGCACACGCAGGCCGGCCAGAGCCTGCAGCGCTACGGCCTCGGCTCGCCGACCGGCGTGCTGCGCATGCTCGTTCAGCAGTCGAACTGCTTCCAGGTCGTCGAGCGCGGCGTCGGCATGAACAACATGGCGATCGAGCGCCAGCTCGCGCAGTCGGGCGAGCTGCAGGGCGGCCAGAACATCGGCAAGGGACAGATGGTCGCCGCCGACTTCATCCTGACGCCGTCGGTCGTCTTCAGCGAGAACAACGCCGGCGGCATCGGCGGCGCGCTCGGCGGCCTGATCGGCGGCGGCAAGGGACAGGCGATCGCCGGCATCGCGGGCGGCGTCAAGTTCAAGCAGGCCGAGACCAACCTGCTGCTCGCCGACGCGCGCTCGGGGCTGCAGGTCGCGGCCGCGCAAGGCAGCGCCGAGAAGGCCGACTTCGCCCTCGGCGGCTCGGTGCTCGGCCAGATCTCGGCGGCGGGCGGCGGCTACGGCAACACCGCCGAAGGCAAGATGATCGCGGCGTCGTTCATGGACAACTGGAACAACATCGTCCGCAACATCCGCAACAACCCCTCGCTCGTGCAGGCACGCGCCGGCGTCGCATCGCAGCAGAACGCGGCGATGAGCGTCAAGGCCAACGCCGGCACCCCCGGCGACGTGATGCTCGCCAAGATCGCCGGCGTCAAGGTGATGCGCCAGCCGCGCGACAACGGCGGCGAACTGCAGACGCTCGGCCGCAACGAGGAAGTGATCGTCGCGGGCGAGGAACAAAACGGCTACACCAAGGTGACGACGTCGCGCGGCGACGGCTGGGTCAAGTCGATCCTGCTGAGAAAGCCGTGAGGCGGCGCGACGCGATCGCCGCGCTCGGCGCGGCGGGGACCGTCGCGGCGCTCGCGACGCCGCTCGTCGCGCTCGCGCAGGCGAAGCTCATCCACTTCGTCGTCCCGTATCCGCCCGGCGGCCCGCTCGATCTCCTCGCGCGCGCGCTCGCCGAGCGCGTCAAGGACAGCCTCGGCACGGTGGTCGTCGAGAACCGCCCCGGCGCCGGCGGCAACATCGGCGCCGACGTCGTCGCCAAGTCACCTCCCGACGGCGCGACGATCGTCATGGGCGCGGTCGCGACGCACGCGATCAACCCGTGGCTCTACGCGAAGCTGCCGTACGACCCGATCCGCGACTTCACGCCGATCACCGGAGTCGCGCGCGTGCCGAACGTGCTCGTCATGACTCCCGCCAACGCAGCGCGGCTCGGCATCGCGAGCGTTGCCGATCTCGTCGCCTTCGCGAAGAAGAATCCGGGCAAGCTCAACTACGGCTCCGGCGGCATCGGCAGCGCCGGCCACCTCGCCGGAGAGATGTTCAAGACGCAGGCCGGCGTCTACATGGTCCACATCCCCTACCCCGGCGGCAACCCGGCGCAGCTCGCGCTGCTTGCCGGCCAGGTCGACCTCAACTTCGACAACCTCGCCACGGCGTCTGCGAACATCCAGGCCGGCAAGCTGAAGGCGCTCGCGATGACGACCGCGCAGCGGTCGAGCGCGATGCCCGAGGTGCCGACGATCGCGGAAGCTGGCGCCAAGCTCGGGCTCGCGCACTTCGACATCGACACCTGGTTCGGCATCTTCGGCCCGGCGCACCTGCCGGCGGACGTCGTCGCGCGGTTGAACAAGGCGTTCGTCGACGCGCTCGCGAGCGCCGAGCTGAAGAGCCGTCTCGCGAGCCTCTATGCCGAGCCGATGGCGATGACGCCGGAGCGCTTCGCCGCGTTCGTCAAGGCCGAGCTCGCCAAGTACGAGCCGCTCGTCAGGGCGTCGGGCGCGCGGGTCGAATGAGCCCGTCGGCCGAGGTCGCTTTGATAGACTCGACCGCTGTTCCTTCCGGCCTGTTCGAGCTCGAATGACCCCGACCCAGACCGACCTGCAGCGCGAGCTCGCCGCGCTCCTCGTCGACGCGCTCAACCTCGACATCGCGCCGGAATCGATCGATCCCGAAGCGCCGCTCTACGGCGAAGGCCTCGGTCTCGACTCGATCGACATCCTCGAGGTCGCCCTCGTCGTCTCGCAGCGCTACGGCTTCCAGCTGCGCTCCGACGACGACGAGAACGTGCGCATCTTCAAGTCGCTCGCCAGCCTCGCCGACCACGTCGCGGCGCACCGCAAGAGCTAGATCCACGCCATGGGAGTCCGCCTCGTCGCGGCGGGACTGGCCGGCGCCGCCTACCTCGGCGCCTCGCAATGGCTGATGACGAGCGCGCCGGCGTCGCAATGGAACGCGGTCGTCATCGTCGGGCCGATGCTCGCCGCCGCCGCCGCCGTCGCGTGGCAGCGGCGGCAGCGCGCGCTCGCGCTCGCGCTCGCCGCGGCGACCGCGGCGCTCGTCGTCCAGGCCGCTCGCGGCGGCGGCGTCGGCGCGACGACGCTCTACCTCGCCCAGCACGTGGCGATCCATCTCCTGCTCGCGTTCGTCTTCGGCAGCACGCTCGCCGCGGGCCGCGAGCCGCTCGTGACCGCGCTCGCGCGCCGCGT
Organism: Caldimonas sp.; assembly: GCA_030150305.1. Classification (GTDB taxonomy): domain Bacteria; phylum Pseudomonadota; class Gammaproteobacteria; order Burkholderiales; family Burkholderiaceae_C; genus Schlegelella_A. Next base: position 12,279 of record JASLGD010000435.1, read on the forward strand.
CCACGGCAGCCTGACGCCGGCGATGCGCGCGTACTCGCGCAAGGTCAACGTCGCGTGGACGATCTACTTCGTCGCGATGGCGCTCGTCTCGGTCGTCGTTTTCGCGACCGCGCGGTTCGCGGCCTGGGCGACGTTCGCCAACCTCGTGACGCCGCTCGCGATCGTCGCGCTGTTCGTCGGCGAATACCTGCTGCGCTACCGCTTGCATCCCGAGTTCGAGCGCGCGACGCTGGCGCAGGCGATGCGCGCGTACGCCGACCGCACCGCGCGCCATGAGTGACGCGGCGCCGATCGTCGGCGGCGAGCTCGACTCGCCGTTCGCCAACGTCGCCGGCGGCGTGCGCACGCGACGCGAGTTCGTCGCCGACGCGATCGCGCTCGCCGAGCGGCTGCCGGCGAGCGGCGCGATGCTCAATCTCTCGTCCGACCGCTATCGCTTCGCGGTCGGCCTCGCCGCCGCGCTGCTGCGCGGGCAGACGAGCCTGCTGCCGCCGAACCACCTCGCCGAGACCGTCGCGCGGCTGCGCGCGCGCTTCGCCGGCGCGTACGCGCTCGTCGACGGCGACACCGGCGATCATGGCCTGCCCGTCGTCCGTCACGGCGAGCTCGTCGCCGGCGACGGCGTCGAGCGCATTCCCACGGTCGATGCGAACATCGTCGCCGCGCACGTGCTGACGTCGGGCTCGACCGGCGACCCGGTGCCGCACGCCAAGCCGTGGCGGCTGCTCGTCGCCAACGCGCGCGGCGAGGCGGCGCGGCTCGCCTCGGCGCTCGGTCGCAACGACCTGCGCGGCGTCTCGATCGTCGCGACCGTTCCGGCGCAACACATGTACGGCTTCGAGTCGAGCGTGCTGCTCGCGCTGCACGGCGGCGCGACGCTCGGCGCCGCGCGGCCGTTCTTCCCCGCCGACGTCGCCGCCGCGCTCGCCGCAGCGCCGGCGCCGCGGCTGCTCGTGACGACGCCGTTCCACCTGAAGACGATCGTCGAAGCCGACCTCGCGATCGCCGCGCCCGCGCTCGTCCTCTGCGCGACCGCGCCGCTGTCGCCGCAGCTCGCCGCGCGCGCGGAGGAGCGCCTTTGCGCGCCGCTGCTCGAGATCTACGGCTGCACCGAGGCGGGCCAGGTCGCGACGCGCCGCACCGTCGAAGGCGCGCAATGGCGCACCTTCGACGGCGTTCGCCTCGACGGCGACGGCGACGCGGTGACCGTGAGCGGCGGCCACGTTCCCGAGCCGACCGTGCTCGCCGACGTCCTCGAGGTGACGAGCGCGACGACGTTCCGCCTGCTCGGCCGCTCGAACGACCTCATCAACGTCGCCGGCAAGCGCAGCTCGCTCGCGCACCTCAACTTCCACCTCAACACGATCGCCGGCGTCGTCGACGGCGCGTTCTGGATGCCGCCCGACGACGACGGCGACGCGCAGGGCATCGTCCGCCTCGTCGCGTTCGTCGTCGCGCCGGGCCTCGCCCGCGAGCAGATCGTCGCCGCGCTGCGCGACCGCGTCGACGCTGCGTTCCTGCCGCGCCGCGTCGTCCGCGTCGACGCGCTGCCGCGCGAGGCGACGGGCAAGCTCACGACCGAGCGCATGGCGGCGCTCGCGAAGCGATTGCTGCACGGCGAGGCGCGATGAGCGAGACCGTCGCGAGCGCGCGGATCGAGATCGGCGCCGAGCATCCGGCGTTCTCCGGCCACTTCCCCGGACGGCCGCTCCTGCCCGGGGTCGCGCTGCTCGCCGCCGTGCTCGAGGCTGCCGCCGCCGAGCCGCGGCTCATGGCTGCGGTCGGCGTGGCGCCGCGCCTCGCGTGGGTGAAGTTCCTGGCACCGGTCGGGCCGCGGACCTCGCTCGCGATCTCGCTGCGCCTCGGCGAGACGGCGATCGACTGGCAGGTCGACGCGCACGGCGCGGCGGTCGCGACCGGCCGCATCGTTCGTGCCGACGCGGTCGCCGCGGAGCCGGCGCGATGAAGGCGCAGGGCGCAGCGGCGCCGAGCGCGTGGACGCGCCAGCGCGAGCGCAGCAACCGATTCCTGCTCGTGCTGATGCGCCGGCTCGCGCTCGCGCTCGGCAGGCGCGCGGCGCGCGTGCTGCTGCATCCGATCGTGTGCTTCTTCGTCCTCGACCGCGCGACGCGAGCGCATTCGGCGCGCTACCTGTCGCGCGCGCTGGCGCGGCCGGCGACGTGGGGCGACGTCTATCGCCACGTGCACGCGTTCGCATCGACCGTGCTCGACCGCGTCTACCTGCTGCAAGAGCGCTTCGGCGAGTTCCGGTTCACGGCGAGCGGCGTCGAGACGATCATGGTGCCGTTCCAGCGCGGCGAAGGCGTGCTCGCGTTCGGTGCCCACCTCGGCAGCTTCGAGGCACTGCGCATGATCGGCCACGACAAGGGCCTGCGCGTCGCGATGATCATGTACGAGGACAATGCGCGCCTCATCAACGAAGCGCTCGCCGCGCTGGCGCCGAGCGCCGAGCTGCGCACGATCGCGCTTGGCCGCGTCGACGCGATGCTGTCGCTCAGGCGCTGGCTCGACGAAGGCGGCGTCGCCGGGCTGCTCGCCGATCGCACGCTGGCCGCCGGCTCGCAGCGCTCGAAGCTGGTCTCGATCCCGTTCCTCGGCGCGCCCGCGCTGTTCGCCGACGGGCCGTTTCGCCTCGCCGCGATGCTGAGGCGCCGCGTCGTCTTCATGGCAGGCCTCTACCGCGGCGGGCGCGACTACGACTTGCGCTTCGTCGAGCTCGCCGACTTCGGCGCGCTCGCCGGCGCCGCCGCCGCCGAGCGCGACGCCGCGGTGCGCGCCGCGATCGAACGCTACGTCGCGACGCTCGAGGAGCTCTGCCGCGAAGCGCCGTACAACTGGTTCAACTTCTACGACTTCTGGGCCGACGCGCAAGCGTCGCGTGCCGCCGATGCGCGCTGAGCGCCGACGCGCGATCGCTGCGTCGCTCGCCGCGCTCGCGCTCGGCTGTGCGAGCGCGCCGCTCGCTGCCGCGGCTGCTGCTGCGGCGGCGACGTTCGACCTCGAGGCGCTCACCGCGCTGCTCGCCCGGGTACGAGCAGGCGAAGCGACGTTCGTCGAGACGCGACGCATCGAGATGCTCGACCGCACGCTGACGTCGTCGGGCAGGCTCGCGTTCAAGGCACCCGACGTCTTCGTGCGCGAGACGCTGCGGCCGCGCCACGAGAAGCTCGCCGTCGACGGCAACACGCTGACGATGAGCATCGGCGAGCGCAGTCGCACGCTGCAGCTCGACGCCTCGCCCGAAGCGGCGGTCGTCGTCGAGGCGATCCGCGGCACGCTGACCGGCAACCGTGCCGCGCTCGAACGGCTGTTCGAGACCCGCGTCGGCGGCGACGCGAGCGCGTGGACGCTCGACCTCGTGCCGCGCGACCTGCGGCTGCGCGGCCAGGTCGCATCGGTCGGCATCTCGGGCCGCGACAGCACGGTGCGCGAGGTGCGCGTCCTGCTCGCCGACGGCGACCGCTCGGTGATGACGATCGAGCCGGTCGCGACGGCCCGCGCCGGACCGTGACCGACGCGGTCGCGCCGCGCGCCGGCGGCCGCGGCAGGGCGGCGGTCGCGCTCTGGCTCGCCGCGCTCGCCGCGGCGCTCGTCGTCGCCTGGCGCACGCACTACATCGCCGACCTGTCGGCGTTCCTGCCGTCGGCGCCGACGCCAGAGCAGGCAGTTCTGCTCGACCAGCTGAAGAGCGGTGCGACGTCGCGCCTGGTGCTGATCGGCATCGAAGGCGCACCGGCGGGAAGCGACGTCGACACGGCAGCCGCCGCGCGCGCGCAGGCGTCGCGCCGCCTCGCCGCGGCGCTGCGCGCGAGCGGCGAGTTCGCCGCCGTCCACAACGGCGAGACCGCGGCGTTGGCCGACGCGGGCAAGTTCGTGTTCGAGCACCGCTACCTGCTGAGCCCCGCGGTCGACGCGGCGCGCTTCAGCGTCGACGGCCTGCGCGACGCGATCGATGCGACGGTGTCGCTGCTCGGCACGCCGGCGGGATCGCTCGTCAAGCCGATCCTCTTTCGCGACCCGACCGGCGAGACGATCGCGATCGCCGACGCGCTGACGCCGGCGCGCGCGCCGAAGGTCGACCACGGCGTCTGGGTGTCGCGCAGCGCAGCGCGCGCCGTCCTCGTCGCGACGACGGCCGCCGACGGCGGCGACCTCGACGGCCAGCAGCGCGCGCTCGCCGCCGTCGATCGGGCGGCGACGCAATCGCTCGCGCCCGGCCTGCGCGTCGTCGCCTCGGGCGCCGGCCGCTTCGCGGTCGAATCGCGCGCGCGCATCAAGGCCGAGGTCGAGCGCCTCGCGATCGTCGGCTCGCTGATCGTCGTCGCCCTGCTGTGGCTCGCGTTCGCGTCGCTGCGCTCGCTCGCGGTCGCGCTGCTTCCGGTCGCGACCGGCGTCGTCGCCGGCATCGCGGCGGTGAGCATCGGCTTCGGCCACGTCCACGGGATGACGCTCGGCTTCGGCACGACGCTGATCGGCGAGGCGGTCGACTACGCGATCTACTACCTGATCCAGAGCCGCGCCGCCGGACCCGAGCAGTGGCGCCGCGAGAGCTGGCCGACGGTGCGCCTCGGCCTCTTCACGTCGCTGATCGGCTTCGCAGCGCTCGTCTTCACCGGCTTTCCCGGCCTCGCGCAGCTCGGCGTCTTCTCGATCGCGGGCCTCGTGGCCGCGGCGGCGACGACGCGCTTCGTCTTCCCGGTGCTCGTTCCCGAGGGCGCACCGGGCGCCGGCTTTCGCGTTCGCCTGGCGGCGGCGATGCGCGCGATCGCGTCGACGCTGCCGCGCTGGCGCGCCGCCGTCGTCGTGCTCGCGATCGCGGCGCTCGCCGCGATCGCTGTCGCGCCGTCGCCGTGGCGCGGCGAGCTCGCAGCGCTGAGCCCGGTGGCGCCGACGTCGGCACGCAGCGCGGCGTCGCGCGCGAGCTCGGCCG
>JASLGD010000480.1 GCA_030150305.1 Caldimonas sp.
CTCGGCAGGCTCGGCCAGCCGAGCGGAATTTGTGACAGGAGCGCCGCCGATTGCGCATCGCCGAGCGCGCGCGTCATGTCGGTCTCGATGAAGCCGGGGGCGACGCAATTGACGGTGATGCCGCGGCTGCCGACTTCGCGCGCGAGCGCCCGCGTCATCCCGGCGACGCCTGCCTTGGCCGCGGCGTAGTTCGCCTGCCCGGGGTTGCCGCTCGCGCCGACGACCGACGTGATGTTGACGATCCGGCCGTAGCGCTGCTTCATCATCGGCCGGATCGCAGCGCGGCTGGCGCGAAACACCGCGCTCAGGTTGGTCGCGAGGACGACGTCCCAGTCCTCGTCCTTCATGCGCATCGAGAGCTGATCGCGCGTGATGCCGGCGTTGTTGACGAGGACGTGGAGCGCGCCGAGTTCGCGCACGACGCCGTCGATCGCCGCGCCGACCGCGTCGCCGTCGGTGACGTCGAGGACGACGCCGCGGCAGCCCGCGTGCGCGGCGAGCGCTTCGCCGATCCCCGCCGCGCCCGCTTCGCTCGTCGCGGTGCCGACGACGCGAAAGCCGCGCTCGGCGAGCAGCTGCGCGATCGCCCGGCCGATGCCGCGCGACGCGCCCGTCACCAGCGCGACGTGTCCCGGGACCGCGGGCGCGTTCATCGCAGCAGCGCCGCCGCTTCGGCGAGCGACGCCGGATCGGAGACGGAAGCGGCCACCGCCTCCGGCTCGATCCGCTTGGTCATGCCGACGAGGACCCTGCCCGGCCCGCACTCGAAGATGTGATCGACGCCGCGCTTCCTGATCGCCTGGATCGTCTCGACCCAGCGAACCGGGCCGAACGCCTGGCGATAGAGCGCGTCGCGGATCGAAGACGGCTCGCTCTCGCTCTTGACGTCGATGTTGTCGACGACGGGGAGGTATGGCGCCTCGAGCGGCGTCGTCGCGAGGCGCTCGCGCAAGCGGTCGGCGGCCGGCTTCATCAGGCTCGAATGGAAGGGCGCCGAGACGGCGAGCGGCAGCGCGCGCTTCGCGCCGGCGGCCTTGAGCAACTCGCACGCCTTGTCGACGCCGGCCTTCGTTCCCGCGATCACGGTCTGCTTCGGATCGTTGAAGTTCGCCGCCTGCACGACCTCGCCGCTCTCGCGCGCCGCCTGCGCGCAACCGGCGGCGACCGCGGCGGCGTCGAGACCGAGGATGGCGGCCATCGCGCCGACGCCGACCGGCACCGCCTCCTGCATCGCCTGCGCACGGAAGCGCACCAGCGGCAGCGCGTCGGCGAGCCGCAGCGCGCCGGCGACGACCAGCGCGCTGTACTCGCCGAGCGAATGGCCGGCGACGATCGCCGGCGCGTGGTGCGTCTCGGCGAGCCAGGCGCGGTAGCACGCGACCCCCGCCGTCAGCATCATCGGCTGCGTGTTCGTCGTCAGGTCGAGCTGCTCCTTCGGCCCGGTGCGGATCAGCGTGCCGATGTCGAGGTCGAGCGCCGACGACGCCTCGTCGATCGTCTCGCGCACGGCCGGATGGTCGCCCCAGCCGTCGAGCATGCCGACCGATTGCGAGCCCTGGCCGGGGAAGACGAATGCGAACGGTCTCATCGGGTGCCCCGCTAGTAGTCGAGCAGCGCCGCGCCCCACGTGAAGCCGCCGCCGACGCCTTCGAGCATCAGCGTGTCGCCGCGCCGGATGCGGCCGTCGCGCACCGCCTCGTCGAGCGCGAGAGGAATCGACGCGGCCGACGTGTTGCCGTGGCGGTCGACGGTCGCGATCAGCTTCTCGGGCGCGAGCTTCAGCTTCTTCGCCGTGCTCTGCATGATCCGGATGTTGGCCTGGTGCGGGATCAGCCAGTCGATGTCGCGCTCGCTGCGACCGGCCTTCGCGAGCACCGACCGCGCGACGCTCTCGAGGACGCCGACGGCGAGCTTGAACACCGCCGGGCCGTCCATCTTCAGCAGCGGGTCGCCGAGGATCGCGCCGCCGGAGACGTTGCCGGGAACGCAAAGGATGCCGACGTGGCGGCCGTCGGCGTGCAGCTCGGTCGCGAGAATGCCGGGCGCATCGCTCGCCTCGAGCACGACCGCGCCGGCGCCGTCGCCGAACAGCACGCACGTCGTCCGGTCCTTGAAGTCGAGGATGCGCGAGAAGACCTCGGCGCCGACGACGAGCGCGCGCGACGCGGCGCCGGTCTTGATCATCGAGTCGGCGATCGAAAGCGCGTAGACGAAGCCCGAGCACACCGCCTGCACGTCGAACGCCGGACAGCCGGCGACGCCGAGCTTTTGCTGCAGCAGGCACGCCGCCGACGGGAAGACCATGTCGGGAGTCGAGGTCGCGACGACGATCAGGTCGATCGACCCGGGATCGCAGTCGGACGCTTCGAGCGCGCGGCGCGCGGCGACGAGCGCGAGGTCGCTGCTCGTGACGTCGGGGGCGGCGAAGTGGCGGAAGCGGATGCCGGTGCGCTCGACGATCCACTCGTCCGACGTTTCGATGCCGTCCTTCGCGAGGCGCGCCGCGAGGTCGGCGTTGGCGACGCGGTCGGGCGGCAGGTAGCTGCCGGTGCCGCGGATGCGCGAGAAGCGCGCCGGCGAGGCGCTCATGCCGACTGGACCCCGCCGAACGCCGTCGAGTCGTCGAACGCCGCCGCCTCGCTCGGATGGCTCGCCGTGGGAATCGCGGCGAGCGTCGCCTCGATGCGCCGCTGGACGCGGTCGAGCAGGCCGTTCTTCGCCGCGTCGTGCGCGCTCGCGAGCGCGTGCTCGAACGCGAACGCGTCGGCCGAGCCGTGGCTCTTGAAGACGAGGCCGCGCAGGCCGAGCAGCGCGGCGCCGTTGTAGCGGCGCGGGTCGACGCGCTTGCGGAAGCGCGCGAGCACCGGCAGCGCAGCGAGCGCGGCGATCCTGGTCAGCGCGTTGCGCTTGAACTCCTGCTTGATGAACGTCGTCAGCATCGACGCCAGCCCCTCGGCGGTCTTCAGCATGACGTTGCCGACGAAGCCGTCGCAGACGACGATGTCGGTCGTTCCCTTGAAGATGTCGTTGGCCTCGACGTTGCCGTGGAAGTTGACGATGCCGGCGGCGGCGGCCTCGCGCAGCAGCTCGCCCGCGGCCTTGATCGCTTCGCTGCCCTTGATCGCTTCCTCGCCGATGTTGAGCAGCCCGACCGTCGGTTCCTCGGTTCCCGACACCGCCGCGACGAGCGCGCTGCCCATCACGGCGAACTGCAGCAGGTGCTCGGCGGTGCAGTCGACGTTGGCGCCGAGATCGAGCACGGTCGTGAAGCCGTCGTGCTCGTTCGGCAGCAGCGTCGCGATCGCCGGGCGGTCGATGCCGTCGGTCGTCTTCAGGACGTAGCGCGAGACGGCCATGAGCGCGGCGGTGTTGCCAGCCGAGACGCACGCCTGCGCGAGCGAAGGACGGTCGGCGTGCGGCTTGACCTGGCTGACGGCGACGCGCAGCGACGAATCCTTCTTCTTGCGCAGCGCCGTCTCGAGCGAATCGTGCATCTCGACGACCTCGCTCGCGGCGATGCGCGTGCACCGCTGCCAGCCTTCGGCCTGGGCGATCGCGTCGGGACGGCCGACCAGGACGAGCTCGGCCTCGGGGTGCGAGGCGAGGAACGCGCGGCACGCCGGCAGCGTCACCGCCGGGCCGTGGTCGCCGCCCATGAGGTCGACCGCGAGGCGGATCGCGCTCACGGCTCGACGCTCCCGACGAAGCTGCACGCGGGCGCGACGGTGCTCGCGCCCAGACTCTCCAGAGGGCCCACGCGGACCGCTCGAGCGCCTCGCGTCAGGCTTCGACCTTGGTCTTCAGCACCTTGCGGCCGCGGTAGAAGCCGGTCGGGCTGATGTGGTGGCGAAGGTGCGTCTCGCCGGTCGTCGGCTCGATCGCGGTGCTGGGCTTCTCGAGCGAGTAGTGCGCGCGATGCATGCCGCGCTTCGAAGGCGACTTCTTGTTCTGCTGGACGGCCATGAGATTCTCCTGGGGCCCGCACGGCGGGCGTCGCGACAGCGGCTCGCCCGTACCGGGGCGGCGTCGCGGAAAAGCCCGGCATTGTAGCAGCGACGGGCACCCCGACGCCCTCGCTAGTTGGGTCGCGAGCCGTGCTTCAGCGCCGCGAGCGCCGCGAACGGGTGCTCCTCGGGCTCGATGGTGTCGGCGTCGTCGCGAAACGCACGCGGCAGCGGCTCCGGACAGACGTCGTGCCGCGGCACGAGCGGCAGCGCGAGCAGCAGCTCGTCCTCGAGCAGCGCCGGCAGGTCGAGCGCCGGCGCGAGCGCGAGGACGTCGTCTTCGGTCTCGCCATCGAGCGCGGCCGCAACGTCTTCGCCTTCGACGAAGAAGATGCGGCGCTCGGCGCTGAGCGCGACGAGCATCGGCCGCAGGCACCGCTGGCATTCGAGGGTGACCTCGGTCGCCGCAGTCACCTCGAGCGACGGCTGCACGCCGGCGCTGGCGAGCGGCA
>JASLGD010000496.1 GCA_030150305.1 Caldimonas sp.
GCCGAGCGCAGCAGCGCCGAAGTGCAGCGGCGATTGCGCAGCGCGGATCGGCATCGTGTCGGCGTTCGGCGCCGAGGCCGACCTGCTCGTCGCCGAGACGCGGTCGCGGCGGACGCAGACGATCGCCGGCCAGCGCTTCACGACCGGCGTGCTGCGCGGCAACCGCGTCGTCATCGTGCTGAGCGGCGTCAGCATGGTCAACGCGGCGCTGACGACGCAGCGCCTCGTCGACCACTTCCGCATCGAGCGGCTGGTGCTGAGCGGAATCGCCGGCGGCATCGATCCGGCGCGGCGCGTCGGCGACGTCGTCGCACCCGAGTCGTGGGCGATGCCGATGGAGGTCTACTGGAGCCGCGACGATGCGCTGCCCGCGCCGTGCGGCGGACCCGGCGACTTCGCCTGCCTCGGCCTTCGCCTCGCGCACCCCGAGGGCGGCGCGCCGTCGTCGTACCGCGGGCTCTTCGTCCGCGAGAACCAGGTGACCTCCGCGCAGAGCGGCACCGCCGGCGAGTTCGTCTTCGACTATCGGGCCGACGCCGCGATGCTCGCGGTTGCGCGCAGCATCGCGCCGCCGCTCGACCGCTGCGGACCGAAGGCGGGCAACGCCGGCGCCGTCGATGCCAAGCTCTGCGTCGCGACGCTGCCCGAGCTCGTCGTCGGCGGCCGGGGCGTCTCCGGCACCGCCTTCGTCGCCGACGACGCATACCGCGCGTACCTTGCGCAGCAGCTGCACGCGCAATGCGTCGACATGGAAACGGCCGCGCTCGCCCACGTCGCGCGCGCCAACGGCGTGCCGTTCATCGCCTTTCGCAGCCTGAGCGATCTCGCCGGCGCGGAGGGCTTCAACGCCGACGTCGCGGCGCTGTTCTCGAGCGGGCTCGCCGAGCGCAACGCTGCCGCGGTGACGCTCGCGTTCCTCGCCGCGTGGCACGAGCGCGCGTCGTCGGCGCGCTCGCGCTGATTACCCGCGCCGCGTCGCCGGCGCGTTCGCGCCGGCCGTCCGCAACCCGGGGGTTGTTGCCGACGCTCGCGCAGATTCGCTTCGCCTAGACTCGCCCGTCCTCTCGCACTCGATGGTCCCGCCGATGCTCCACCGCCGCACCCTCCTCGCGAGCGCCGCCGCCGCGCTCACCGTCCCGCTCGCCGAGCTCGCCCGCGCGCAGGCGTATCCGTCGAAGACGGTCCGGCTCATCGTCCCGTTCGCTCCCGGCGGCACCACCGACATCATTGCGCGCGTCGTCTCGGCCAACGTCGGCCCGGTGCTCGGGCAGACGCTGCTCGTCGACAACAAGGCCGGCGGCGGCGGCTCGGTCGGCGCGACCGAGGTCGCGCGCGCCGCGCCCGACGGCTACACGCTCGGCATGGCGACGGTGTCGACGACGGCGGCGAACCCGGCGATCAACCCGCGGATTCCGTACAACCCGCTGACCGACTTCACGCCGATCATCAACGTCGCGGCGACGCCGAACGTGATCGCCGTGAATCCGAGCTTTCCGGCGCGCGACTACAAGAGCTTCGTCGCCGAGCTGAAGAAGAACCCCGGCAAGTACTCGTACGCGAGTTCGGGGACCGGGGGCATCGGTCACCTGCAGATGGAGCTGTACAAGAACCTCTCGGGCACCTTCGTCATCCACATCCCCTACCGCGGTGCCGGGCCGGCGCTGAACGACGTCGTCGCCGGCCAGGTGCCGATCATGTTCGACAACCTGCCGTCGGCGCTGCCCTTCATCAAGGAGGGGCGCCTGATCGCGATCGTCGTCGCCGCGCCGCAGCGGCTCGCCGTCCTGCCCGAGATCCCGACCTTCAAGGAGGTCGGTCTCGAGCCGGTCAACCGGCCGGCGTTCTATGGCATCTACGGCCCGAAGGGACTGCCGAAGGACGTCGTCGACAAGGTCCACGACGCCGTCCGCAAGACGCTCGACGACCCGGCGGTGAAGAAGCGCATCGAGGAGACCGGCTCGATCATCATCGGCAACACGCCGCAGCAGTTCGCGGCGCAGATCGCCGCCGAGTTCGACGTCTACAAGAAGGTCGTCGCAGCGCAGAAGCTGAAGCTCGAATAGCGCGTCGGTGCCGACGGATCCGCCGTGCCGGCTTCAGACGCGATCCTGGCCGCGAGCGCGGGCCTGATCGATCGCTTCGCCGACGCGCTCTGGATCGAGGAGGGCCTCGCCGCCAACACGCTTGCGGCGTACCGGCGCGACCTCGCGCTGCTCGCCGGCTGGCTCGCGCGCGAGCGCGGCAGTGCGCTGCTCGACGCGAGCGAGACCGACCTGCGCGAGTATGCCGTTGCGCGCCATGCCGGCAGCGCGGCGACGAGCGCCAACCGGCGGCTGACGGTCTTTCGGCGGTTCTTCCGCTGGGCCGTGCGCGAGCGTCTGCGCGACAGCGATCCGACGCTCAAGCTCGACGCCGCGCGGCAGCCGCTTCGCGTGCCCAAGGCGCTGAGCGAAGCGCAGGTCGAGGCGCTCCTCGGCGCGCCCGATGTCGCGACGTCGCTCGGCCTGCGCGATCGCGCGATGCTCGAGCTGCTCTACGCGAGCGGGCTGCGGGTCAGCGAGCTCGTCGCGCTGCAGACCGTTCGCGTCTCGTTCAGCGAAGGCACGCTGCACGTCACCGGCAAGGGATCGAAGGAGCGACTGGTGCCGTTCGGCGAGGAAGCGCGCGGCTGGCTCGAGCGCTACCTGCGCGAAGCGCGCGCCGCGATCCTCGCCGGCCGCGCCAGCGACGCGCTCTTCGTGACCGCGCGCGGCGGCCCGATGACGCGGCAGATGTTCTGGAAGCTGATCAAGGCGCACGCGCTCGCCGCCGGCATCGCGGTGCCGCTCTCGCCGCACACGCTGCGCCACGCGTTCGCGACGCACCTGCTCAACCACGGCGCCGACCTGCGCACCGTGCAGATGCTGCTCGGCCACGCCGACATCTCGACGACGACCATCTACACGCACGTCGCGCGCGAGCGGCTGAAGCAGCTGCACGCGCGCCACCATCCGCGCGGCTGAGCGCGCGCGACGAGCGCACTCAGCGCGACGAGCCCGCCGCGGCGCGCTGAGCGTTCATCTGGTAAGCCGGCAGCGCGACCGCGGCGACGATCCCGAGCACGACGACGACCGGCATCAGCCAGCCGAAGATCGTGACGGCGACGCCGTTCGGCGGCGGCGGCGGGCCCCAGCGGTTGGGGCCGCGCGTCCCGCCTTTCAACACCCAGAGCAGGCCGACCAGGGGGACGATCGCGGCGATGCTC
>JASLGD010000546.1 GCA_030150305.1 Caldimonas sp.
GAGGGCACGGGCGGCGTGGAAGACTGCCGCCCGTGCCCACCGCTGCTCGCGGACCACGGTGCGCGCGTCGCGCTCGTCGGCCATTCGTACGGCGCCGCGGTCGCGCTCAAGGCGGCGCTCGCCGCGCCCGAGCGCGTCGCCGCGCTCGTCGTCTACGAGCCGACGCTGTTCGCGCTGATCGAGCAGACGTCGCCGCCGCCGAACGACGCCGACGGCATCCGCCGCGCCGTCGCCGACGCCGCTGCGGCGCTCGACGCCGGCGACCGCTTCGCCGCGGCGCGCAGCTTCATCGACTACTGGAGCGGCGACGGCGCGTGGGCGGCGATCCCGGAGCAGCGCAAGCCCCAGGTCGCGGCGCAGGTCGCCAACGTCCGCCGCTGGGCGCACGCGCTGATGAACGAGCCGACGCCGCTCGCGGCGTTCGCGACGCTCGACGTTCCGGTGCTGGTTCTCACCGGCGGGCGCTCGACCGCATCGGCGCGCGGCGTCGCCAGGCTTCTCGCGCCGATGCTGCCGCGCGCCGAGGTCGTCGAGCTCGCGCAGCTCGGCCACATGGGCCCGGTGACCGATCCGGCCGCCGTCGACGCGGTGATCGAGCGCTTCCTGATCGCGCACCACGCGAGCGCTCGATGACGGCGTGCCGATGAACGCGGTGCGACTCCTCTTGCTGGCGGCGCTCGCGCTCGCGTCTGCCTGCACGCCTGCGCGCGCGCAAGCGTCAGGCGAGCCGCCGACGACGCTGCGCATCGTCGCGTTCGCGGGCGGCTGGAACCTGCCGCTCTGGGCCGCGCAGCGCGAGGGCTTCTTCGCGCAGCGCGGCGTCGCGGTCGAGCTCGCGTACACGCCGAGCTCGGGCGCCCTCGTCGAGGGACTCATGGCCGGCCGCCACGACATCGCGCTCGCGGCGATCGACAACCTGGTCGCGGCGCAGGAGGGTCAGGGCGACGGGCCGCCGCTGCGCGACCCCGACCTCGTCGCCGTGATGGGCGTCGACAACGGTTTCCTGTCGATCGTCGCTGCGCCGTCGGTCGCGACGATCGCCGACCTGCGCGGCCGCAAGGTCGCGGTCGATTCGCCGAACACCGGCTTCGCGTTCGTCCTGCGCGAGCTGCTGCAGACCAACGGCGTCGGCGAGGCCGACGTCGCGATCGTGCGCGGCGGCGCGACCGAGCTGCGCTACCAAGGCCTCATCGCCGGCGCGTACGACGCGACGCTGCTGCGCACGCCGTTCGAGCTCCTGGCGGCGGAGCGCGGCTTTCGCGTCCTCGCGCGCGCCGACGCGCTCGGGCCGTACCTCGGCACGAGCGGGTTCGTGCGCCGCGCGTGGGCGAGCGCGCACGAGCCGCAGCTCGTCGCGTTCCTGCGCGCCTACCGCGACGCGATGCGCTGGCTCGTCGACCCTGCGCACCGCGACGCCGCCGAGGCGCTCCTCGTCGCCAACGTGCGCGACATGACGCCGCAGCTCGCGCGCCGCGCTGCCGCGACGCTGCTCGCCGAGCGCGGCGGCCTGCTGCGCGATCTGGAGATCGATCGCGCTGCGCTCGACACCGTCCTCAGGCTGCGGGCCAGCTACGGTCGCCCGCAGCACGCGCTCGGCGACGCGTCGCGCTACGTCGACGACGCGTACCGCGCGAAGGCGCTCGCCGGCGCGCCGTAGCGCGCCCTCACGCGGCGCTCGCGCGCAGCGGGCGAAAGAACTCGACGATCTCGCGCGCGAGCGCCTCGGGCTGCTCCATCGCGGCGAAGTGGCCGCCGGCGGGCATCCGCGTCCAGCGGCGGATGTCGGTGTACATCGTCTCGGCGACCGAGCGCGGCGGGTGCAGGATCTCCTTCGGGAACTCGGCATAGCCCATCGGCACGGCGACGCCGCGCTGCGGGATCGGCCACGGCGCATGGCGGCGTGCGTAGTACGGCCAGAACGACGAGCCGATTGCGCCGGTGAACCAGTAGAGCGCGATGTCGGCGAGCAGCTGGTCCTTGGTGAACGCGCGCTCGACGTCGCCGCCGCAATCCGACCAGGCGCGAAACTTCTCGACGATCCACGCCGCCAGACCCGCCGGCGAGTCGGTGAGGCCGAACGCGAGCGTCTGCGGCCGCGTGCCCTGGATCCACTGGTAGCCGCTCTCCTCGTCGAGCCAGTGCTTGAGCTCGGCGAGGTACGCCTGCTCCTCGGCGCTGCCGTTCGCGAGCAGCTTCGGATCGCGCGCCACCGCGAGCAGGTTGAGATGGATGCCGACGAGCTTGTCGGCGTGCGCGTGGCCGAGCCGCGACGTCACGAACGCGCCCCAGTCGCCGCCCTGCGCGGCGAAGCGCGAATAGCCGAGGACCTCGGTCATCAACGCGGCGAAGCAGTCGGCGATGCGCTCGATCGAAAAGCGCTGCTGGCCCGGAGCGAACGACAGGCCGTAGCCCGGCAGCGACGGCGCGACCACCGTGAACGCGTCGCGCGCGTCGCCGCCGAAGCGCGCCGGATCGGTCAGGCGCGGCACGAGGTCGAGGAACTCGAAGACCGAGCCCGGCCAGCCGTGCGAGAGGAGCAACGGCAGCGGCGCCGGCCCCTTGCCTTCGACGTGGAGGAAGTGCACGTCGATGCCGTCGAGCGGCACCTTGAACTGCGCGAACACGTTGAGGCGAGCCTCCTGCGCGCGCCAGTCGAACGCGTCGCGCCAGTACGCGACGAGCTCGCGCAGGTAGCCGACGTCGGTGCCGTACGCCCACGGCTCGCCCGGCGCCTGGTCGGGGAAGCGCGTGCGCGCGAGGCGCTCGCGCAGCTCGGCGAGCGCGGCGTCGGCAACGTCGAGACGGAAGGGGACGGGAGCTGCGGCCGGCATCGAAGCCACCTCCTCACCATCATTGTCGCCCGCTTCGTTTCGGCGTCCGTCGAAACGTCCGGCGCGCGCTTGCGGCACAGTCACGGGAACCGAACGACGGCGTGCAGCGATGTCCATCACCTGCTTCATCCGCTACCAGATCGATCCCTTCCAGCGCGACGCGTTCCGCGCGTACGCCGAGACGTGGGCGCGCATCATCCCGCGCTGTGGCGGCAACCTGGTCGGCTACTTCCTGCCGCACGAGGGCACGAACGACGTCGCCTGGGGCCTGATCGGCTTCGACAGCATGGCCGCGTACGAGCGCTACCGCGCGGCGCTGCGCGACGACGCCGAGGGCCGCGCCAACTTCGCGAAGGCCGGCGCCGAGCGCTTCATCGTGCGCGAGGAGCGCACCTGGCTCGAGGACGTCGCGACGACGCGCGAGCGCCAGCGCGAGGTGTCGCCGTGATCGCGGTCATCTTCGAGCTCACGCCGCGCGCCGGCGCGAACGACCGCTACTTCGAGCTCGCGGCGGCGCTGAAGCCCGCCCTCGAGGCGATCGACGGCTTCCTCTCGGTCGAGCGCTTCGAGAGCGTGACGCGGCCCGGCCACTACGTGTCGCTCAGCTTCTGGCGCGACGAGGATGCGGTGCGCGAGTGGCGGCGGCAGGCGAGCCACCGCGGCGCGCAGCAGGAAGGGCGCGACGCCGTCTTCGCCGACTACCGGCTGCGCGTCGCCGCCGTGCTGCGCGACTACGGCCTGAACGACCGCGCGCAGGCGCCCGACGACTCGCGCGCGGCGCTGCTGTGAGAGACGCGATGGCCGACGCGCACGAGCCCCGCCTCGCCCGCGTCGCGGCGATGGTCGCCGACCCGGCGCGCTCGCGCATGCTCTCGTACCTGCTCGGCGGCGAGTTCGCGAG
>JASLGD010000619.1 GCA_030150305.1 Caldimonas sp.
GACGCGGCGCGCCGAGCTGATGCAGGCCGACGGATCGGCCGGACGCGCACGCGGCAAGCGGGCTGCGAAGAAGTCGGCCGACGCTTCGACGCCCGGCTGAGCCCGCCCTGAGCCAGGCTTTTCAGTGCGGCCGGCTCGGCGCGACGACGCCGAGCCGGCCGCACTGAAAAGCCTGGCTCAGGGCGGGCTCAGCCGGGCGTCGAAGCGTCGGCCGACTTCTTCGCAGCCCGCTTGCCGCGCGCGCGTCCGGCCGATCCGTCGGCCTGCATCAGCTCGGCGCGCCGCGTCGCCATCGGCATGACGATTCCGTACAGGTCCATGTCGACGCGCCGGCATTCGTCGAACAGCTCGCCTTCCTCTTCCTCGACGTGGTGGCGGACGTATTCGCCGAGCACCTTCACCTTGGCGTCATAGAGGCGGTCGTCGGGCGTCGACGCCTCGATCTGCGCGATCAGCGTCTTCGCCGAGGCGTGCTCGACGTTCGCTTCGTCGAGCAGGTCGGCGTCGACGCCGGCGGCGCGCGCCGCCGGATAGAAGAACTCCTCTTCGATCGTCGCGTGCACCGTGAGCATCCGGCAGATCCGCTTCGCGAGCTCCTGGCGCGCGGAGGACTGGTCCTCGTCCTCGCCCATGTCCTCGTATTCGTCGAGCGCGGCACTCACCTCGGCGTGATCGGCGGCGAGCAGCGACAGGATGTCCGGCGTCTCCTCGGCGGCCGCGTCCTGCTGCGCCGAGCCCTGCGTGTCCGCTGCCTGTGCCACGATCGTCTCCCGAGTCCCCGATCGCGGCCTCCGGCAATCGACGTGCCGCAGACGGCCGACGCGGGCCGGCGCGCTCAGCGCGGCCGGATCGGCGTGTAGAGCTGGTCGGCCGCCGCTTCCGGCTTCATCAGCCGCCAGCGCTCGAGCAGGGCGAGCTCGCTGACCGAGCGGTGCGCCTCGTCGCGCTTGATGATCGGGTCGAGCTCGAGGACGCGGGCGACGCAGCGCGCGATCCACTCGTCGGTGTCGCGGACGTATTCGCCCGGCGCCTGCATGCGCTCGACCGGAATCCGCTCGGTGCGCTCGAAGTCGCCCTCGCCGAGCCCCTCGGTGCTCGCGAAGTCGCGCGCGGCGGTGCTCTTCTGCAGCCGGCGGGCGAACTCGTCGTCGGCCGCGACGATCGGATCGAGCTGGCCGTACGCCGGCCACATCGTCGTCGCGAACTCGAGGAACTGCTCGGGCTCGGCACCGACTTCGAGCTGGCTGAGCCGCAGCGCGAAGCGATCGACCCACTGCTCGCGCGTGACGTCGAACTCCATGGTCACCCCCGCACTTCGGTGGACGGCAGCCATTCGCCGCCGACGAGCAGCTCGTGCGGCCCGAACCGCGCCTTGTACGCCATCTTCTCGCTGCCGCGGATCCAGTAGCCGAGGTAGACGTGCGGCAGCCCGAGCTGGCGCGTCTGCTCGATCTGCCAGAGGACGTTGTAGGTGCCGTAGCTCGTCTTCGGCTCGGGCTCGAAGAAGGTGTAGACCGCGGAGAGGCCGTCGTTCAGGACGTCGAGGATGGAGACCATCTTGAGCTCGCCTTCGCCGCTCGAAGACGGCTCGCGGAACTCGACCAGCCGCGAGTTGACCCGACTTTGCAGCAGGAACTGCGTGTATTGCTCGACGGAGTCGTGGTCCATGCCGCCGCCGATGTGGCGCCCGGCCTGGTAGCGCAGGTAAAGCTGGTAGTGCTCGGGAACGAAGCACAGTCGCAGCACGCGTGCCTGCAGGCGGCCGTGCGCGCGCTGCGCGCGGCGCTGGCTGCGCGTCGGCGTGAAGGTCGCGACCGGCACGCGCAGCGGCAGGCAGGCGCGGCAGCCGTCGCAGTACGGGCGATACGTGAACATGCCGCTGCGGCGAAAGCCGTTCGCGACGAGCCCCGAGTAGGCGTCGGCGTGGATGAGGTGGCTCGGCGTCGCGACCTGCGAGCGCGCCATCCGCCCTTCGAGGTAGCTGCACGGGTACGGCGCCGTCGCGTAGAACTGCAGCGACGCGAGCGGAAGCTCTTTCGGATGGGTCACGGACGTCGGTCCTCGCAGGCCGGGGAGCGCGCGGCGCCGAGGCCCAGCTCCTCCCACAGCTGCAAATCATAGGACCAATCGGCGACATCGCTCACCGCAACTGCATTGCGCAGGCGGCGCTGGAACTCGCCGTGCGCGATCTCACGGCCGCCGAGCGAGGCGAGGTGCGGCGTCTTCTGCTGGCAGTCGATCGTCTCGATCGCGTGCGCGCGGCAGAAGGCGACGAGCGCCGCCAGCGCGATCTTCGAGGCGTCGGTGCGCCGGGCGAACATCGACTCGCCGAAGAACATGCGCCCGATCGCGACGCCGTAGAGACCGCCGGCGAGCTCGCCGTCGATCCAGGTCTCGAAGCTGTGGACGCGGCCGAGCGCGTGCCACGCGGCGTAGGCGTCGATCATCTCGGCGACGATCCAGGTGCCGCTCTCGCCGTCGCGCGCGACCGTCGCGCACGCGGTGATGACGCGCCGCGTCGCGCTGTCGATGCGGATCGTGGACCCCGGCGTCGCGAGGAAGTGGCGGATCGTCTTCCTGAGCGAGCGGCTGAGCCTGAACTCCGCCGGCAGCAGCACCATCCGCGGATCGGGCGACCACCACAGGATCGGCTGGCCCTCGCTGAACCACGGGAAGATGCCCTTCCGGTACGCCTCGTCGAGGCGCGCCGGCGTCAGCTCGCCGCCGGCGGCGACGAGCCCCGGGATCTCGCTCGCGGCGGCGGCGGCGCGGCCGGGGTCCGGCAGCGGGTCGTGCGGGCCTCGCAGCCAGCGGATCACGCCGCTGCCGCGACCGGCTTCTTCTGCGTCAGCGCGACGCCGTTCTTGACGGCGACGATCTCGGCGAGGATCGAGACCGCGATCTCGGCGGGGGTGCGGCTGCCGATGTCGAGGCCGATCGGGCCGTGCAGGCGCGCGATCTCGGTGGCGCTGAGGTCGAACATCGCGAGGCGGTCCTTCCGCTTGGCGGTATTGCCGCGCGAGCCGAGCGCGCCGACGTAGAAGGCGGGCGACTTCAGGGCCTCGAGCAGCACCATGTCGTCGAGCTTCGGGTCGTGCGTCACCGCGACCACCGCGGTGTGCGGGTCGAGCTGCAGCTCGATCGCGAGGTCGTCGGGCATCGCGGTCGAGAACGTCGTCCCGGCGACGTCCCACGTCAGGTGGTACTCCTCGCGCGGGTCGCAGACGATGACCTCGAAGTCGAGCGCGAGCGCCATCTGCGCGAGCGCGCGCGACAGCTGGCCGGCGCCGATGACGAGCATCCGCCAGCGCGGGCCGTAAAGCGCGCGCATCGTCTTGCCGTCGAAGCTGAACGCCTCGCCGCGATGCGCCGACTCGACCCGCACGCTGCCGCTCGCGAGGTCGACGACGCGGGCGACGAGCTCGTGGCGCGCGGCGCGCTCGAGGACCTCGTCGATCCACGCGAAGTCGACGAGCGGCTCCTGCACGAGCCGCAGGTTGCCGCCGCACGGCAGGCCGAAGCGCGCCGCTTCTTCCTTGGTGACGCCGTAGGTGAAGAGCGACGGCGTGCGCACGCGCTCGCCCTTCCTGACCCGGTCGATCAGGTCATCCTCGACGCAGCCGCCCGAGACCGAGCCGACGACGAGGCCGTCGTCGCGCATCGCGAGCAGCGCGCCCGGAGGCCGCGGCGCCGAGCCCCACGTCTCGAGGACGGTGACGAGCCAGACGGCGTGGCCGGCACGGCGCCAGTCGCGCGCCTGGACGAGCACCTGCAGGTCGAGACTGTCCATGCGGGAAATGGTACGCCGGCGCCGTTGCCCGCGTCGCCGTTACTGCATCGACCAGCCGTGGCTGGCGATCAGCGACTGGCCGGTCAGCGCGTTGGTCGGGAACGCAGCGAAGAAGAGGGCGACCTCGGCGATGTCGGCGGTGGTCGTGAACTCGCCGTCGACGGTGTCCTTCAGCATCACCTTCTTGATGACGTCGTCCTCGCTGATGCCGAGCTCCTTCGCCTGCTCGGGGATCTGCTTGTCGACGAGCGGCGTGCGGACGAACCCGGGGCAGATGACGTTGGCGCGCACGCCGTGCTTGGCGCCTTCCTTGGCGATCACCTTGGCGAGCCCGATCAGGCCGTGCTTGGCGGTCACGTAGGGCGCCTTCAGGACGGACGCCTCCTTCGAGTGGACCGATCCCATCATGATGATGCTGCCGCCTCGCCCCGACGCGTACATGTGCGGCAGGCAAGCCTTGGTCGTGAGGAAGGCGCCGTCGAGGTGGATCGCGAGCAGCTTCTTCCACTCGGCGAACGGGAACTCCTCGATCGGATGGACGATCTGGATGCCGGCGTTGCTGACCAGGATGTCGACGCCGCCCCAGGCTTCGACGACCGCAGCGACGGCGGCATTCACCTGGCCTTCATCGGAGACGTCGGCCGCGACCGCCATGGCGCGCCCGCCACTGGCGTTCAACTCGTCGGCGACCGCCTGCGCGGCGTCGCGGTTCAGGTCGGCGACGGCGACCTTGGCGCCCTCGCGCGCGTAGGTGACGGCGATCTCCTTGCCGAGACCGCTCGCGGCCCCGGTGACGAACGCGATCTTGTCCTGCAGCTGCTTGCTCATGCGACTCTTGCTCCTGGAAGTGGCTCGGGGGTGACGGTGGCGGCCAGCGGGTGCTCGGCCGTCAGGTCGAAGATCTCGACGCCGCTCGCCGGCGGCTTGCGATGCTGCCAGCGCGGGTCGGCGAGCGTCTGCGTCGTGTCGGCGACGCCGGCGCTCCAGTGCTCGAGCATCGACGCGCGCGAGAACTCGTAGTCCTTCGACTGGCTTTCGTAGTGCTTGCTGCGGTAGATGAGGTGGACGACCGTGACCGCGCAGTCGGCGGGGATGCGCGCGAGCGCCCTCGCGTCCGGATCGTTGCGCAGCGACGGCGGCAGCTTGGCGACGAGGCGCTGCGCCGCCTGCAGCATCGCCTGGCGCTTCAGCTCGACGGTGGTGTTGAGACGCGTCCGGCTCGAGTAGCGGATGTCCTTCTCGCGCTCGGCGACGTCGGCGATCGTGCGCGGCAGCTCGCCGCGCGCCGGGAACAGGTCGACCTGGAAGACGAGCCTGCGGCCGCTGCCCGGCTGGTCGAGGACGTGCTGCAGCGGCGTGTTCGAGACGACGCCGCCGTCCCAGTAGAACTCGCCGTCGATCTCGACCGGCGGAAAGCCCGGCGGCAGCGCCCCGCTCGCCATGACGTGGCGGACGTCGATCGTGCGCTCGCGGCTGTCGAAGTAGAGGAAGTTGCCGGTGCGCACGTTGACCGCGCCGACCGACAGCCGCACGTGGCCCGAGTTGATGCGATCGAAGTCGACCAGCCGCTCGAGCGTGCGCTTCAGCGGCTCGGTGTCGTAGTAGCTGATCGCGGCGAGCGTTCCCGGCGGCTGGAACGGCGCCGGCGGCACGCGCGGCTGGAAGAAGCCGGCGACGCCGAACAGCATCGCGATCGTCGCGTTCGTCTCGTTGAGGACGTCGCGCGTGTTGCCGACGCTCGAGAGCCGCTCGGGAAGCTGCGGCACCTCGACGCCGAACGGCAGGCTCGAGACGCCTTGCCAGAACTCGCGCAGCCGCTCGACGCGACGCTCGGGCGCGTTGCCCGCGATCAGCGCGGCATTGATCGCGCCGATCGAGATGCCGGCGAGCCACGTCGGCGCCAGCCCGGCGCCGGCGAGCGTCTCGTAGACGCCGCCCTGGTAGGCGCCGAGCGCGCCGCCGCCCTGCAGCACGAGGATGCACTGCTCGGCGCTGCGCGGCGCCCGCGGCTTTGCTGGCATCGGCGTTCGCAGCGCGGCGACGTCTCAGTTGCGGTAGCTCGGATCGATGCGGTCGAGCTTCCTGAGCAAGCCCGGCCAGATCAGCGCGCCCGGACCGGCGCCGCGCGTCGAATCGCGAACTGCCGCTGCAGCGCCGCGCAGGATCTCCGGGTTCACCTCGATCAGTTCGCCGTCTGCGATGGTGCCGCCGGCCTGCGCTCGCAGTTGCACGGCGCACGTCGTCTCGAAGAAGTACATGCACGCGAACGCGTCGGCGACGGTCGGGCCCACCGTGAGGAGGCCGTGGTTGCGAAGCATGAGAAACGTCTTGTCGCCCAGGTCGGCTACGAGGCGCGGCTTCTCGTCGTCGCGCAACGCGATGCCTTCGTAGTCGTGATACGCGAGGCTCGGGATCACGCCGATCGAGAACTGCGAGATCGGCAGCACGCCGCGCTTCTGCGCCGAGACTGCGACGCCGTTCAGCGTGTGCGTGTGCATGACGCACTGCACGTCGTGGCGCGCCGCGTGGATCGCGCTGTGGATCGTGAAGCCCGCCGGGTTGATCGGGAACTTCGTCTCCTGCAGGACGTTGCCGGCGATGTCGATCTTGATCAGGCTCGACGCCGTGATCTCGTCGAACATCAGTCCGTACGGATTGATCAGGAAGTGCTCGGTGCCGGAGATCTTCGCCGTGATGTGGGTGAAGACGAGGTCGTCCCAGCGGAAGAGGGCGACCAGGCGGTAGGCGGCGGCGAGGTCGACGCGGGACTGCCATTCCTCGGCCGAGACGGCGCCCTCGAGGCGCGGCAGCAGGCGCGCGAGATCGGTCGGTGCGTTCATGGGGCTCCCGAAGACACGAGGAAGACGCAAGTATCTCCCAGCGCGGCGGCTCGCCTCGGCGGCGCCGAACACTTCACGGTTGGTCGCCGTGTTACAGCGACGGGCCGACGAACGGGACAGCGTTCACGGGCGAACGAACGGTGGCCACGCGACACTTGCACATCGTTTCATTGCCAGTCCACCGATGCACACCTCGTTCGATCAGACCCTTCCGATCCAGTCGCGCTGGGACCAGCAGGGTGTCGAGTACATCCGCTCGAACATCGACTGGTGCGCGCGCTGCTCGAAGCGGCTCGTCGGCCTCAACCCCGGGCTCACTCCGGAGCAGGCGATGGACCTCGCGCAGGACCTCAGCCAGGACGACAACCTGCGTGCGCGCGTGCCCGAGATGGTCGCCGAGGACATGTTCCAGATCGACCTGAGGACCGACACCTCGGGGCCGTGACGGTCCGGCTCAAGCGCGAACGAACGCTGCCGATACGAGAGCATTCTTCGCGACGAGCCATGGCCCTCTACCAGACCTTCTACGTCAGCCGCGCCGCGGCGCCGTTCGAGCATGCCGCCATCGAGGCGCTGCTCGCGCGCTGGCGCACCAGCAACGAGCGCCTCGGCATCACCGGCTGCCTGCTGCATGCCGGACGCTGCTTCGCGCAGGTGCTCGAAGGCGAGCGCGCGACGGTGCAGATGCTCGCGCGCCGGATCGCCGCCGATCCGCGCCACGCCGAGGTGCGGGTGCTGAGCGAAGGCAGCCGCGCCGAGCGCGAGTACCTCGGCTGGTCGCTCGGCTACCTGGCCGACGTCAGCCTCGACGAGGACCTCGAGACGCTGCTCATGATCCCGCAGCGCTCGGTCGCCGTCGTCGCCGACGTCATGGAGCGGATGCGCCCCGATCCGGTGATGGGCGCGCTGCGCTAGCGCGCGGTCAGAGCCGGTTGAGCGCTTCGGGGCGCGGCTGGCCGAGCGTCCCGGCGAGCAGGAACGCGCTCACGATCAGCGCCGCGAACAGCAGCCAGCCGCCTTCGTCGCGCGACGACGAAGCGAGCAGCGCGAGCAGGTCGATCGCGGTCGCGGCGCTGCCGAGCGCGAGCGCGCCGAGGACGAACAGCCGCAGCCCGGGCCGGCGCAGGAGCGGCCGTCCGGCCAGGACGATGCGCAGCCACGCCCCGCTGAAGCCGATGCCGAGCGCGAGCGACAGCGCGATCCAGCCGACGCCGTCGCGGATGAGGCCGGCCGGCAGCAGCGCGGCGTCGGGGGCGCCGACGAGCGCGAGCATCGGCAGCAGGAAGACGAATGCCGACGGCATGACGAGGAGCGCGGCGAGGCAGAGGCGGATGCCGAGGTTGTCGGCGAGGAGGCTCGCACGGTAGAGCGCGATCTTGGTCATGCGCATCGCGATCGAGATCGTCATCGCTCGCCATCATGCGGGCTCGCCGCGCCGGCGAACGCGCCGACGGGCGGCGATGCATCGAACGTGCGCCGAAGTTCACGCCGGCGTCGGCCCGCGTTCCCGGGGGGCGCGGGCGTCCGCGCTCAGCGCCGCGCCGCGACGAGGTCGATCTCGACGAGGCCGCCGCGCGCGAGGCGCGTCACGCCGACGGTCGTGCGTGCCGGCAGCCGGCCGGCCGCGAAGTGGCGCGCGTAGCACGCGTTCATCGCGGCGTAGTCGCGGTCGAAGTCGGTCAGGAAGACGCGTGCCGAGACGACGTCGGCGAAGCCCAGGCCGAGGCCTTCGAGGACGCGGCGCAGGTTGTCCATCACCTTCGCGGTCTGCGCCTCGATGCCGTCGGGCAGCGGCGTGGCGTCGTCGTCCGGGTCGGTCGCGAGCTGGCCGGTGACGAAGACGAAGCCGCCTGACTCGACGGCGTGGCTGTACGGCGCGACCGGCTTCGGCGCAGTGGGCAGGAGATGAAACGTCGGCATGGCAACTCCTCGGTTTGCGGTGACGCGAAGGCCGGAGCCCGGCTCGCTCGTCCGGAGACGATTGTCGATGCGCTGTCTAGAATCGCGCGCCACGTCGCTGCGCTTTCCCGCAACCCGACGACGCATGGACCACGCCCGCACTCCGCCCGCCGCCGACGCCGTCGCTTCGTACGGCGGCGTCGCCGTCGCGATGCACTGGCTGCTCGCGGTCCTGATCGTCTGCAGCTTCCTGATCGGCCTGACGATGGTCGACCTGCCGCTGTCGCCGCAGCGGCTGCGGCTGTTCAACTGGCACAAGTGGCTGGGCGTCGGCGTGCTCGCGCTGTCGGCGTTGCGCCTCGGGTGGCGTGCCGCGATACGCCTGCCGCTGCCACGCCGGCGTGTGCGCCGGCAGCGGCGGCGGCGGATGGCCGGCGGCGCGCCACCCGAGGCGCAACGCCGACAGCGCGAGCACGCCGACGCCCAGCCACTTGTGCCAGTTGAACAGCCGCAGCCGCTGCGGCGACAGCGGCA
>JASLGD010000620.1 GCA_030150305.1 Caldimonas sp.
GTCCACATGGGAGAGCGCGCGCAGGCCGGCGAGTTGCCCGCCGACGAGCTCGCGCATGTTGCCGAGGAGATCGACGCCATCGCGGCGCAGCGCCCGCTCGGCCCCGACCTGCGCATCGCGCGCGCCAGGATCGAGACCGCGATGGCACGCATCGGCACGCCGACGCAGACCGCGAACCAGGCATCCGCCGGAGCCGAGTGATGGAAGCACTGCTGCTCGGGATCTACTCGTTCTTCGTCTGGCTGATCTTCATCAAGTTCAAGTGGCTGCCGTGGACGCCGGCATGGAAGGTCACGGTCGTCATCATTCCGATCGTCGGCCTCACGGCGATGATCCTCGCGCTCAACGTCGTCGCGCCCTCGACTGCGGATGTGCGTGTCTTCAAATACGTGGTGCAGGTGATCCCGCAGGTGAAGGGGCGCGTGCTCGAAGTGCCGGTGGAGCCCAATCGTCTGGTCAAGAAGGGCGAGCTGCTGTTTCGCATCGATCCGACGCAGTACGTCAACGACCTCAACGTCGCGAAGGCGAAGCTCGCCGCCGACGAGGCCAAGCTCGCGCAGACCAGCGCGAACGTCGTCGATGCTTCCGCGGGTGCCCGCCAACTGCAGGAGCAGCTGAAGTCGGCGAACGCGCAGGTGCGCACGCTGCAGCCGCAGATCGAGCTCGCGCGCACGCGCGTGCTGCAGAACCGCGAGCTCGTCGCCACCGGCGCCGGCGATCGCTTCTCGCTCGAGCAGGCCGAGGCCAACCTGGCCCAGCTGCAGGCCGAGCTCGCCAACGCCACCGCCAACGAGGCGCAGGTGTCGCAGAAGCTGTCAGGCCAAGTCAACGGCGAGCAGGCGTCGGTCGCTGCCGCGCGCGCGCAGTTCGCGACCGCGAAGGCGCAGGTGGATTCGAGCCGTGCCGACGTCGCCAACGCGCAGTGGAACCTCGACCAGACGGCGGTGTACGCGCCGACCTCCGGCTGGGCGACCAACGTCCAGCTCCGCCCGGGCTCGTTCGTCGTCGCCGCCCCGTTCGTTCCGGCGATGACGTTCGTCGAAGAGGAATACCAGGTCATCGCCCTCTACCAGCAGAACGAGCTCGTCTACGTCAAGCCGGGCGACGAGGCCGAGTTCGCGCTCAACACGCACCCTGGCCAGATGATCAAGGCCAAGGTCGATTCGATCGTCTGGGCGCAGGGCAACGGCCAGCTGGTGCAATCGGGCGCGCTGCCGCAGACCGGCGTGTATCCGCAGGCGCCCGGCCGCTTCCCGGTCAAGCTGACGGTCGACGAGAAGGACCGCGGCATCTTCCTGCCGGCGGGCGCGACCGGCCACGGCGCGATCTACACCGAGCACGGCGAGTTGATCCACCTCGTTCGCAAGGTGATCGTCCGCGTCGGCACGATCACCGACTACCTCGTGCTGAAGCTGCACTGATGGGCGCCGGCCGCGGCACCTCGTGGGTCCTCGCGGCCGCGCTCGCTGCCGGGCTCGCCGCCTGCGCGTTGAAGCCTCCGCCGTCGCACGACGAGCTTCAGCGCGACGCGCTCTTCCACACCGACATCCCGGCGGCATGGCGCACGCCGGGCGGCGTCGCGCAGTCGGTGACGGGCGACTGGCTGGCGTCGTTCAACGACCCGACGTTGACGGCGCTTGTGGCCGAGGCGATCGCGTACAACGCCGATTTGCGCGCAGCCGCGGCACTCGTCGAGCAGGCGAGCGGCTATCTGCAGGTGGCCAGCGCGCCGCTGCTGCCCTCGGTGACGTTGGCCGGGGTGTCGAGCGGCAAGTCGAGCAGCGGCGGCGGCAGCGCCCTCAACGGCGTCTTCCTGAACGCGTCGCTCGAGCTCGACATCTGGGGTCGCGTCCGCTACGGCCAGGCGGCGGCGCAGGAGCAGTTCGTCGCTGTCCAGGCCGACTACGCCTACGCCCGTCAGTCGCTCGCGGCGACGGTGGTCAAGAGCTGGTTCGTCGCCATCGAGGCGGGAATGCAGCGCGAGATCGCGCTCGAGGCCGTGCAGTCGTCCGAGGCGTTGCAGCGCCTGTCCGAGGACCGCCTGCGCATCGGCAACGGCAGCGAGCAGCTCGTCGCCGAGGCGCGCGCCAATGCCGGCACCTTTCGCGACACGGTGCGCCAGCTGGAGCTCGCGCGCGAGAACGCGTTGCGCGCGCTCGAGCTGCTGCTTGGGCGGTACCCCGCCGCCGAGGTCGCGGTCGCGCCGCGGCTGTCGCCGCCGCCGGCGCCGGTCCCGGTCGGGCTGCCGTCGCAGCTGCTCGAGCGTCGTCCCGACGTGATCGCCGCGGAGCGCCGCGTCGCCGCCGCGTTCGATCGGGTCGGCGAGGCGCGCGCGGCGAGGCTGCCGAAGATCGGCCTCACTGCCGGCGGGAGCAGCATCTCGAGCGACGTCGTGGTGCTGAAGGACCGCAGCAATCCGGTCTGGGGCTTCGGCGCCAATCTGCTGGCGCCGCTCTACCAGGGCGGCGCGCTGCAGGCGCAGGTGGACATCCGCACCGCCGAGCAGAAGCAGGCGGTCGCCGCGTACGCGAGCGCCGGACTGCGCGCATTCGCCGAGGTCGAGAACGCGCTTTCGGCCGACATCGCGCTGCGCGACCGCCTCGCGATCCTCGATGCCACGGTGCGCGACAACGAGCGCGCGCTCGAGCTGGCGCGCATTCAGTTTCGCGTCGGCTCGGCGGATCAGCGCACCGTCGAGCAGCGCCTGATCTCGCTGTACGCGGCGCGCACGACGCGATTGCAGGTGCAGGGCCAGCAACTCGCGCAGCGCGTCAACCTGTACCTGGCGCTCGGCGGTGGCTTCGAGCCGCCCGCGGCTCGCGCCGAAGCGCGCGCGTCCTCCCAGGCCAGCTCCTGAGGCGACGCCGCGCCGGGCGACGTCATGGCTTCTCCGCCGGCGCGGCGAACCAGCGGTCCTCGGGAACGACCACCGCGTTCGCCGGCTGGCCGAGGTAGTGCGGCGACATGATCTGGACGCCGTGGCGGTTGAAGGCGTCGAGGATGCTCGCGTGCAGCGCCGACACGATCGGGATGCGCTGCCACGGCTCGTCGATGCTCGCGAACAGCTCGTACTCGACGTAGAAGTCGCAGAGCGCGCGCTGGTAGACGTACGGCGCCGGGTCGTGCCGCACTCCGCTCGTCTCGAGCGCCGCGCCGACGAGCAGCGCGTGCACCTGGCGCCATGGCGTGTCGTAGCCGATCGTGACCTTGGTCGTGACCAGCGTGCCGACGCTCTTGCCGAGCTTCGAGTAGTTGCGGATCGGGCTCGCGACGACGACCGAGTTCGGGATCGTGACTTCCTCGTTGCGGACGTTGACGACCTTCGCCGCGAGCGTGCCCATCTCGGTGACGACGCCCTGGACGCCGTTGACCTCGACGAAGTCGCCCTTGGCGAGCGAGCGCGAATAGACGATGACGAGGCCGCTCATCGCCTGCGTGATGAGCCCGGCCGAGCCGAGCGTCAGCATCAGCCCGAGGAGCACCGAGATGCCCTTGAACGCCTCGGTGTTCGATCCTGGCAGGTACGGGTACGCGATCGAGACGCCGAGCGCCCAGACGACGAGCGAGCAGATCCGTCGCGTCGCCACCGCCGTGTCGGGATGGAACATGCCGACGCGGATGCGCCCCTTCTGCACCGCCTCGAAGAAGTAGTGCGCGAGGTCGGCGATCGCGCGGGTGATCAGCAGGATGATCACGACCGTCGCGAAGCCGGGCAGGCTGTCGACGACGCCGTCGCCGAGCCAGAGCAGCTTCTCGATCAGCCAGGCGTGCATGCCGTCGGCGAGCGGCGAGGTCAGGTCGAAGCCGGCGAGGACGACGTAGAGCCAGGCGTAGGCGAGGCTCGCCAGCACGAGCCAGCGCACGAGGATCATGCTGCCGACCGCGAGCCGCGCCAGGAACTCGCGCCAGTCGACGTACGGGAAGCGCGCGGCGAGGATGTCGCGCTTTCCTTCCATCCACGCGACGAGGACGCGGCTGGCGCGGTACGTGACCCAGACGAGCACGCCGAGCACGAGCGTCGCGATCGCGGCGCGGATCGCGCCGCGCAGCAGGCGCTTGCCGTCGTTGAGCTCGTGCCACGCGATCCGGACCTGCTCGAGGCGCGCGAGCGTCCGCCGCACGAGCGCGTCGAGGTCTTCCTTCGACTCGGGGTCGACGTCGGCGTCGACGAGCGAGAAGAGCGGCCGCTCGCCGACGACGATCGTGACGCCTTGGAGGTTGCCGAACGTCGCCGGCACCGCGCTGAGCGGCTGGTCGATCGCCGTCCGCGGCAGCTCGCGGACGCGCTGCTGCGTGCGCTGCACGCGCTGCTGCGGGGTGAGCCCGCCGACGCGCGCGCGCAGGACGACGACGTCGCGGTTGAGCAGACGGACCGCCGCTGGCTCCTCGCCGGGAGCGCCGGTCGTCGCGCGCGCGGACTCGGGCGCGTCCGCAGCGGACGCGGTCGCCGCGCCCATCACCGCCACGACGGCGATCGCGAGCGACCAGCGCCGCGTGCGCGATCGCAGCATCGTCGTCTCGTGCCGCTGCGCGCCGTCGCTCACGTCGCGTGCAGGTGCGCCGGCGCCGTGGTGGCGTCGCGATCGCGGCGGCTGGGCTCGACCGTGCTCATCGCGCCGCCAGGTCCTCCTCGACGAAGCGGAGGAGCGCCTCGGTCAGCGCCTCGCGCGGGTAAGCGTTCTGGGTGACGAAGAGCGACGCGATCGTGTCGTGCTGGCGCGCGATCGGGACGACGAGCGCCCAGTGGTCGGCGTTGACGAAGCCGACCAGCGACGAGCCGGGGATGATCTGGTCGTAGAAGATCATCTGGCTGTCGTTGCGGCCGTCGATGCGGGCGAGCTTGTTGTAGCTGCCTTCGAGGATCGACGAGATGCGCTCGGGCTTGGGGAAGGTGACGAGCGAGTAGGTCGGCACCTCCTTCGGCAGCGGGTGCTCGGCGAGCCACGCGCGTCGCGTCGCCGGGCGCAGGCTCTCGACCGCGCCGCCGTCCCCGGCGCTGCGTGCGACGCCGGCGACGGCGGCGCGGTCGAGAGCCTGCGCCCGGCGACGCGACGCGCGTGGCTCGCCGAGCACCCGCTGCCGAAGGACGTGCCGACCTACTCGCTCGTCACCTTCCCCAAGCC
>JASLGD010000622.1 GCA_030150305.1 Caldimonas sp.
TCGATGACCGCGCCGAGGCGCTTCGCGGTCGCGATCGCCTGCAGCCCGGCGACGCCGACGCCGAGGACGACGACGCGCGCCGCCTTCACCGTGCCTGCCGCGGTCATCAGCATCGGGAAGAAGCGCTGGTACGCGTTGGCGGCGACGATCACCGCCTTGTAGCCGGCGATGTTGGCCTGGCTCGAGAGCACGTCCATGCTCTGCGCGCGCGTCGTCCGCGGCGCCGCCTCGAGCGCGAACGCGGTGATGCCCGCGGCGGCGAGCGCGTCGAGGCCGGCGCGGTCGAACGGGTTGAGCATGCCGACCAGATTGGTGCCCGGCTTCATCAGCTTGAGCTCGTCGGCGTTCGGCGCGCGCACCTTCAGCACCAGCTCGCAGCCGAATGCGCCGGCGCGGTCGGTGATCTCGGCGCCGACCGCGCCGTACGCGGCATCGATCGCGCTCGCCGCGACGCCTGCGCCCGACTCGACCCGCACCGTGTGGCCGAGCGCCGCCAGCTTCTTGACGGTCTCCGGCGTCGCGGCGACGCGCGTCTCGCCGGCCGCCGTCTCGCGCGGCACCCCGATCTGCATGTTCTTGTCTCCTCGCCGGCCCTGGGAAGGCCTGAGCTTACAAGAAGAACGCGGCGCCCCTGCTGATCGAGCGCAGCACGCGGCTAGCATTCGCCGCATGGCTCAGCGCTGGAAGCCGAGCGTCACCGTGGCCGCGATCGCCAGCCGGCGGCGCGTCGGCACCGCCGTCGACGAATACCTCGTCGTCGAGGAAGAGACCGCGGCGGGGCTGCGCATCAACAACCCCGCGGGCCATCTCGAAGCCGGCGAATCGCTGACCGATGCGGTGGCGCGCGAGGCGCTCGAGGAGACCGCGTCGACGTTCGTCGCCGATCGGCTCGTCGGCATCTATCACCTGCGCGTCGACGATCCCGAAGGCGACGGCGACGTCACCTACCTGCGCTTCGCGTTCGCCGGCAGCGTCGGCGCGGTCGATCCGGCGCGCCGGCTCGACGCCGGCATCGTCCGCACGCTCTGGCTGACGCTCGACGAGCTGCGCGCGTGCCGCGAGCGCCATCGCAGCGTCCTCGTCCTGCGCTCGATCGAGGACGCCGCCGCCGGCTGCGCGATCGCGCTCGAGCGCATCGTCACCGACGCCGGCGTGCGCGAGCGCGGGCGCGGCGGAGCGCCGCGGTGAGCGCTGCGGACCTCGCGCCGGGCGCACCCGTCCGCGCTGACGCGCACCGGCGCATCGCTGTCGGCGCCGTCGTCGTCTTCGCGTGGCTCGCGTGGTCGATCGGGCTGCATCCGCTGACGCTGCCCGACGAGGGCCGCTACGTCGGCGTCGCGTGGGAGATGCTGCGCTCCGGCGACTGGCTGATCCCGACCCAGGACGGCCTGCCGTTCTTCCACAAGCCGCCGCTCTTCTACTGGCTCACCGCGGCGTCGCTGCGCGTGTTCGGCATCCACGAAGCGTCGGCGCGGCTCGGCACGCTGCTCTGCGCGTGCCTCGCCGTCGCCGGCGTGTTCGCGACGACGCGGCGGCGCGCCGGCGAGAGCGTCGCCGAAGCGACGGTCGTCGTCCTCGCGACGATGCCGTTCTTCTTCGCCGCCGCGCACTACGCCAACCTCGACCTGCCGGTCGCGGCGTTCATCGCGCTCGCGATCGTCTTCGCCGCCGACGCCGCGCTCGACCTTCGCCAGGGACGGCCGCATCGCAGGGCGCTGCTGCTCGCCTGGGCATGCGCCGCGCTCGGCGTGCTCGCGAAGGGGCTGATCGGGATCGTCCTCCCCGGCCTCGTCGTCGTCGTGTGGCTCGTCGCGCAACGCCGGTGGCGGACGATCGCGCGGCTGCTCTCGCCGCTCGGCATCGTGCTGTTCGCGCTCATCGCGGCACCATGGTTCCTCCTCGTCGAGCGCCACTCGCCGGGGTTCGCGCGCTACTTCTTCATCCACCACCACTTCGAGCGCTTCGTCGAGGAAGGCTTCAACAGCGCCGAGCCGTGGTGGTTCTTCGTCGTCGTCCTGCCGGCGCTCGCGTTGCCGTGGTCGCTCTGGCTGCTGCGCGTGCGGCGCGCGCGCGGCGCCCTGGGCCGCGAGGCGAACGACGACGACGCACGCAGCGGCGACCGCGCCGCCTGGCGCACGCTGATGTGGAGCTGGCTCGCGGTCGTCGTCGTCTTCTTCTCGCTGCCGCAGTCGAAGCCGGTCGGCTACATCATGCCGGCGCTCTTCCCGCTCGCGTTCCTGGTCGCCGAGCCCGTCGCCGCGGCGTGGCGCGACGGCGGCGCGCGCTGGCGGCGCGCGGTCGCGGCGAGCCTCGTCGTCGCGGTCGCGATCGGCGTCGTCGCGGTCGGCTGGATGGCGACGCGCTACGACCGCGACAACACCGCGCTCGCGCACGTGCTGCGCGCTGAGCGCGGCGCGGTCGATCCGGTCGTCTTCGTCGACGAGTACTTCTTCGACGTCCCGCTGCACGCGCGCCTGACCGAGCCGGTGGCGGTGGTCTCGAACTGGCACGACCCGGCGATCGCGAAGCGCGACAATTGGCGGCGCGAGCTGAGCGAGGCCGCGCAGTTCGATCCGTCGCGTGCCGCGACGCTGCTCGTCGATGCGCGCCAGGGCTTCGCGTTGCGCTGCGGCACGGCGCCGCTCTGGGTCGTCGTCAAGCGGCACGACGAGGCGCAGGTCGCGGCGCTCGCCGACGCGGTGCGCGTGACGACGTCGAACGGCGCCTCGCTCTGGCGGCTGGCGCCGCAAGCGTGCTCGCCGGGCGGCGCGAGCGCCGATGGGAGACGGCCGTGAAGGACGAGACGTTGGCATCCGGACTGGTCGCGGCCGCGCGCGAACGCGCGCCGTCGATCAGCTGCGTCCTCCCGGCGTACAACGAGAGCGCGTCGCTGCCGGCGCTCCTGACGCAGCTGAGCGACGAGCTGGCGCAGCACAGCGACGACTGGGAGATCATCGTCGTCAACGACGGCAGCACCGACGACACCGAGCTCGCGATGCTGCCGTGGCTGCGCGATCGCCGCATCCGCTACGTCTCGCTGTCGCGCAACTTCGGCAAGGAGGCGGCGCTCACCGCGGGCATCGACCGCGCGCGCGGCGACGTCGTGCTGCTGATGGACGCCGACCTGCAGCATTCGCCGGCGCTGATCGCAGCGATGGTCGACGCCTGGCGCGACGGCGCCGACATGGTCTACACGGTGCGCGCGACGCGCGGCGACGAGTCGTTGCTGAAGAAGATCGGCACCCAGCTGTTCTACCGGATCGTCAACGCCGGCGCCGCGATCGAGATTCCCGCCAACGCCGGCGACTTCCGCCTGCTCGACCGCAGCGTCGTCGACGCGCTGAAGAGCCTGCCCGAGCGCAACCGCTTCATGAAGGGGCTGTACGCCTGGGTCGGCTTTCGCTCGGTCGCGGTCGACTACACCCCCGACGACCGCCACGCCGGCGAGTCGTCGTTCTCGATGCGGCGCCTGTCGCGCCTCGCGCTGACGGGAGTCACCGCGTTCACCAACGCGCCGCTGCGGCTCTGGAGCGCGGTCGGCGCGATCATCGCGATCGGCGCGATCCTCGGCGGCGTCTGGTTCATCATCGAGCACTACACGTACGGCACCGAGGTCCCCGGCTGGGCGACGCTCGCGGTGAGCACGATGTTCTTCAGCGGCGTCCAGCTGCTCTCGATCGGCATCCTCGGCGAGTACGTCGGCCGCATCTTCGACGAGGTCAAGCAGCGTCCGGTCTATCTCGTTCGCCACGACTCGGGCGCGGCCTCTGACCGCGCACCGCCGGCTTGACGGCAGCCGCCGCCCGCGTCGTCGCGGTCTGCGCCGACGACGTCGGGCTCGTCGACGGCGTCGCCGCGACGGTCGCGCAGCTCGCCGCGGCCGGCCGCCTGAACGCGGCGTCGTGCGTGACGACGGCGCCGGGCTGGCGGCCCGCAGCGGCCCTCCTCCGCGACGCGAATGCGCCGCTCGCGCTCGGCCTCCACTTCAACCTCAGCGAAGGCGCGCCGCTGACGCGCGAGCTGCGCGCGCGGTGGCCGACGTTTCCCGGCCTCGCCCGCCTGCTCGCCGGCGCTGCGCTGCATGCGCTGCCGGCGGCCGCGATCGCCGCCGAGTTCGCCGCGCAGAGCGACGCGTTCGCCGACGCCCTCGGGCGACGGCCCGACTTCATCGACGGCCACCAGCACGTCCACGCGCTGCCGGGCGTTCGCGACGGCATCGTCGACGCGATCGCGTCGTGGCCGGTCGTGCCGGCGGTGCGCAACACGGCGCACGTCTGCGGCCCGGCGGCAGCGCTGAAGCGCCGCGTCATCGCGGCGAGCGGCGGCGGCGCGCTCGAGCGCGCGCTGGTCGCGCGCGGCATCGCGCACAACGCCGTCCTGCTCGGCGCCTACGACTTCGCGACGTCCGACTACCGCGCGCTCTTCCAGCGCTGGCTCGCCGCGGCGCCGCGTCAAGGCGGCCTCGTCTTCTGCCATCCCGGCCCCACGACCGCAGGCGACCCGATCGGCGCGGCGCGGCAACGCGAGTCCGACTACCTCGGCAGCGCCGCGTTCCTCGCCGATCTCGACGCCGCCGGCGTCACGATCGGCCCGGCGTGGGCGAAGCGAAGCTCCAGCGGCGGTTGATCTCGAACGTGACGACGAGCGCGACGAGCGTCGCGACGATCTGCGCGAGCAGGTAGTGCACGCCGACGCGTGTGCCGACGGCGACGATCGTGAAGCTGATCGCCGCCCCGATCAGCGCCGTGATCTGGAAGCGAAGCCACGCGCCGACGCTCGCGCCGGCGCCGCGAAACGTGAACGCCGCGTTGCCCGCGAACGCGACCTGCGCGCCGACCCACGCGCCGACGGCGGCGGCTCGCGCCGGCGCGAGCCAGCCGGCCTCGACGAGACCGACGAGAATCGCGTAGTGCGCGGCGGTCGCCACCGCGCCCACCGCGGCGTACCGGAAGAAGCGGTCGGCCACGGCAAATTCCACCACACCGCGCGGCCCGCGCGTCCGTCTCGCCCGCAATGAAGTCCTCGCGACCGCAACGCATCGTCGTCGGCCTCTCCGGCGGCGTCGACTCGGCCGTCGCCGCTTGGCTGCTCAAGCGCGCCGGCCACGAGGTCGTCGCGATCTTCATGAAGAACTGGGAGGAAGACGACGACGACGAGTACTGCTCGTCGCGGCAGGACTTCCTCGACGCCGCGAGCGTCGCCGACGTGATCGGCATCGAGCTCGAGCACGTCAACTTCGCGGCCGAGTACAAGGACCGCGTCTTCGCCGAGTTCCTGCGCGAGTACGGCGCCGGCCGCACGCCCAATCCCGACGTGCTGTGCAACGCCGAGATCAAGTTCAAGGCGTTCCTCGACCATGCGCTCAGGCTCGGCGCCGAGCGGATCGCGACCGGCCACTACGCCCGAGTCCGGCCAGCGCCCGCTTCGGCCGCAGCGCCCGGCGGGCCGAACCGGGAATCGCACGCCGACGCGAGCGATGGCGCGCGTGCGAGCTCGTTCCAGCTGCTGAAGGGCGCCGACGCCTCGAAGGACCAGAGCTACTTCCTGCATCGGCTGAACCAGGCGCAGCTCGCACGCACGCTCTTTCCGGTCGGCGAGCTGCAGAAGTCGGAAGTGCGGCGGATCGCCGCCGAGATCGGGCTGCCGAACGCGAGGAAGAAGGACTCGACCGGCATCTGCTTCATCGGCGAGCGGCCGTTTCGCGAGTTCCTCTCCCGCTATCTCGCCAACGCGCCCGGGCCGATCGAGGACGATCGCGGGCGCACGGTCGGCAGCCACGTCGGCCTTTCGTTCTACACGCTCGGCCAGCGCAAGGGGATCGGCATCGGCGGCGTCAAGGACGCCCGGAGCTCGCGCGGCGGCGGCGATCACGCGCCGTGGTTCGTCGCCGCAAAGGACGTCGAGCGCAACGTGCTGCACGTCGTCCGCGGCCACGACCACCCGTGGCTGCTGTCGCGGCGGCTCGTCGCCGATGACGCGAGCTGGGTGGCTGGCGCGCCGCCGCCGCCGGGGCGCTACGCGGCCAAGACCCGCTACCGCCAGGCCGACGCGGCGTGCGCGCTCGAGAGCGCCGACGGCAGCGGCGCGCTCGCGCTCTCGTTCGACGCGCCGCAGTGGGCGGTGACGCCCGGGCAGTCGGCGGTGCTCTACGACGGGGCCGTATGCCTCGGCGGCGGCGTGATCGCATCGTCGGATGCGCGCAACGCGACAGCGCAGCGACCGTCGGTTCGCCGCCAACAACCGCCGGTCGCCTCCGGCACGACGGCCGAGCGGGCATGACAACAATCGCGCATGGCGCTATGTTCGCGCCGTCGTCGACTGCCGGATCCACCATGCGAACGACCCAGGCCTTCCTTCCGCTCGCGCTCGCGCTCGCGCTTCCGGGCGTCGCCGGCGCGGCGAACTGCTACTCGGTCTACGACGCGAAGAACCAGCTCGCCTTCCAGTCGACGGTGTCGCCGATCGACCTCTCGGGACGCATCTCGCAGACGATGCGCGCGAGCTATCCCGGCGGCTACCTGATCATCGTTCCGGACGACACCGACTGCCGCGAGTACCGCACCGGGCCGACGGTCTCGCCGCGCTTCGAGAACGGCAAGGCGACCGACGGCAGCCGCGAGCAGGTGCTCGAGGCGCCGCTGCTGCGCGGTGCCGCGACCGCCGGTTCGAGCGACGGCAGCACGGGATCGTCGGCGCGACGGCGCTGACGCCCCGACGCGCGCGCTCGGCGCGCCCCCTCTTCGGCGTCGACCGCCGTTGGCGGCGACGGCGCGAACGCGGCCATACTCCGCGTTCCTGACCGGCGACGACGATGTACCTGCCCAACCACTTCGGCGAAGCGCGCGCGGACGTGCTGCGCGCGTTCGTCCGCGACCATCCGCTCGGCCTCCTCGTGACGCAGAACCGCGACGGCGGCATCGACGCGAACAGCGTGCCGTTCGTGCTCGACGCCGAGGGCGACGGCCCCGGCGTGCTGCGCGCGCACGTCGCGCGCGCCAACGCGCTCTGGAAGACGGCGCGCGACGACGTCGACGCGCTCGTCGTCTTCCAGGGTCCGCAGGGCTACGTCTCGCCGGCGTGGTATCCGAGCAAGGCCGAGCACGGCAAGGTCGTGCCGACCTGGAACTACGTCATGGTGCAGGCACGCGGACGGCTGCGCGCGATCGACGACCGCGCGTGGTTGCGCCAGTTCGTCTCGCGCCTGACCGACCGCCACGAAGCGCGTCGCCCGGCGCCATGGGCGGTGAGCGACGCACCTGCGGATTTTCTCGACACCATGCTCGGCGCGATCGTCGGCATCGAGATCACGCTCGCTTCGCTCGTCGGCAAGTGGAAGGTCTCGCAGAACCGCAGCGCGGCGGATCGCGCCGGCGTCGTCGAGGGGCTCGCCCGCGAAGGCGGCGACGCAGCGCTCGCCGACGAGGTGCGCGCGGCGGGCGGCGACTGAGCGTCGCAGCGGCAGGTGCGGCGCTTGCCGCGCGAGCGGACGATGGCGACCGGGGGGCGCGGAGCTTCGAAGCGACGACGCGCGGGCGCAGGCGTCGCCGCGCTGCTCGCGCTCGCGACGGCGGCGATCGCAGGCAGCGCGCACGCAGCGCCGTTCGAGGACACGATCGCGCAGCGCGTCCTCGCCTGCACCGGCTGCCACGGCAAGCAGGGGCGCGCCGGCCCGGACGGCTACTACCCGCGACTCGCCGGCAAGCCCGCCGGCTACCTGTTCAACCAGCTGCGCAATTTTCGCGACGAACGCCGCCACTACGAGCTGATGAACGGGCTGCTCGCGCTGCTCGACGACGCGTACCTGCGCGAGATCGCGGCGTACTTCGCTTCGCTCGACGTGCCGTATCCGCCGCCCGCGCCGGCGACGGCGCCGGCGGCGCTGCTCGCGCGCGGCGAAGCGCTCGTGCGCGGCGGCGACCCGGCGCGCTCGCTGCCCGCCTGCACGCAATGCCACGGCGACGCCATGACCGGCCGGGCGCCGTTCATCCCCGGGCTGCTCGGCCTGCCGCGCGACTACCTGAACGCGCAGCTCGGCGCCTGGCGCAACGGCCAGCGCCACGCGATCGAGCCCGACTGCATGGCGCAGGTCGCGCACCGCTTGGCGCCCGAGGACATCGGCGCGGTGTCGTCGTGGCTCGCTGCGCAACCGGTGCCGGCGCACGCCCAGCCCGCCGCCGACGCCGCTGCGCCGCTGCCGATCGCGTGCGGCGGGCTCGCGGCGCCGATCGCCAACGCCGCCGGCGGCGCCGGACGCTGAGACGATGGCCCGGCTCGCTCGCGCCTTGCTCGCGCTCGTGCTGGCCGCGATCTTCGCCGCCGCGCTCGTCGTCTGGCTGAACCGCGACGACGATCTCGAACGCGCCGCCGTCGCTGCCCTGCCGGCCGACGCGGCGACGGTCGCGCGCGGCGAGTACCTCGTGCGCGCGGGCAGCTGCTTCGGCTGCCACACCGAGCCCGGCGGCGCGCCGTACGCCGGCGGCCGCGCGATCGAGACGCCGTTCGGCATCGTCGTCGCGCCCAACCTCACTCCCGACGCGACCGGGCTCGCCGCGTGGAGCAGCGACGACTTCTGGCGCGCGTTGCACAACGGCCGCGCGCGCGACGGACGACTCCTCTATCCCGCGTTTCCGTATCCGAACTACACGCGCCTGCTGCGCGCCGACAGCGACGCGATGTTCGCGTACCTGATGAGCCTCACGCCGGTCGCGAAGGCGAGCCGCGGCCATGCGCTGCGTTTTCCCTTCGACCAGCAGGCCGCGCTCGCGGTGTGGCGTGCGCTCTTCTTTCGTCCCGGCCGATTTGCCGCCGACGCGACGCGCTCGCCGCAGTGGAACCGCGGCGCCTACCTCGTCGAGACGCTCGGGCACTGCAACGCGTGCCACTCGGCGCGCAACGTGTTCGGCGCGACGGCAGGGCCGCTCGATCTCGCCGGCGGCCTGATCCCGATCCAGAACTGGTATGCGCCTTCGCTCTACGACAACCGCGAAGCCGGCGTCGGCGGCTGGCCCGATCGCGACGTCATCGCACTGCTGCAGAGCGGCGTCGCGCCACGCGGTTGGGTGCAGGGCCCGATGGCCGAAGTCGTCGCACGGTCGACGCGGTACCTGAACGACGGCGATCTCGCGGCGATGGCCGCCTACCTGCGCGCGCTGCCGCCTGCCGAGCGCACGCCGACGGCGCCTTCGACGACTGCAGCCGCACCCGACCCGCGCGGCGCCCGGCTCTACGCCGACCACTGCGCTGCATGCCACGGCGAGCGCGGCGAAGGCGTCGCCGGCGCGTATCCGCCGCTCGCCGGCAACCGCGCCGTCGCCGTCTCGCCGGCCGCCAACCTCGTGC